>NZ_CAUFYA010000029.1:0-65590 GCF_959596855.1 uncultured Butyricimonas sp. | reverse complement strand
TAAATTCAAAGCTGAGGTTTATATCTTGAAGAAAGAAGAAGGTGGTCGTCACACTCCGTTCCATAACAGATACAGACCGCAGTTCTATATCCGTACTTTGGACGTTACCGGTGAAATCACTCTTCCGGAAGGACGCGAGATGGTAATGCCCGGTGATAACTTGACTATCACAGTTGAGTTGATTACTCCGGTAGCTTGTACTGTAGGTTTGCGTTTCGCTATCCGTGAAGGTGGTAGAACCGTTGGTGCTGGTCAGATCACTGAGATCTTAGACTAATAAGATTTTAGATTTACGATTTTAGATTGATGATTTAATCTGAAATCACTAAATCATAAATCCCAAATAATCGAGTCGGCCTTGTGCCGACTCACACACGGGAGTGGCTCAGTTGGTAGAGCATCGGTCTCCAAAACCGAGGGTCGGGAGTTCGAACCTCTCCTCCCGTGCAACTAAATTAAAGAACAAATGAAAGTTAAGAGTTATATATCAGATGTTTATAATGAGCTGGTGAATAAAGTAACTTGGCCTACGTGGTCTGAGCTCCAAAGTAGTGCGACGATCGTGATGATAGCTTCCGTCATCATAGCGCTTTGCATATTCGCGATGGATTTCTCGTTCAGACATATCGTGACCGGTATATATAATTTGTTTTACTAATAATCTTGGGGGTCTAACATGGCTGAACTACAAAAAAGATGGTATGTACTTCGAACCATTGGAGGTAAAGAGAAGAAGGTAAAGGAGTACATCGAAAATGAAATCGCCAGTTTAGGGCTTCAGGAATACGTTTCTCAGGTTTTGGTGCCTGCCGAGAAGGTGTATCAAGTACGTAACGGGAAAAAGTATAGCAGTGAACGAAACCTTTACCCGGGTTATGTGTTGATTGAAGCCGCGCTCGTTGGAGAAATCCCCCACATACTTCGTGACATCACGAACGTGATAGGCTTCCTGGGGGAAACCAAAGGAGGAGATCCTGTGCCGATGCGTCAAGCGGAGGTAAACCGGATACTCGGTACGGTGGATGAACTTGCGGAACAACCAGAAGAAATAAGCATACCTTATTTCGTTGGCGAGTCGGTTAAAGTGACTGACGGACCGTTTAATGGTTTTACCGGCATGATAGAGGAGGTGAATTCTGACAAGAAACGCTTGAAAGTAATAGTCAAGATTTTCGGACGGAAAACGCCACTTGAATTGAGTTTCATGCAGGTAGAAAAAGAATAACAATTATTTGATTAAAAACAATCATGGCAAAACAAGTTGAAGCTATTATCAAGCTGCAAATTAAAGCCGGAGCTGCAAACCCGTCCCCTCCAGTAGGACCGGCGTTAGGTTCTAAGGGAGTCAATATCATGGACTTCTGCAAGCAATTCAACGCTAGAACACAGGAGATGGCAGGCAAAATCATCCCGGTAATTATACAGGTGTATGGTGATAAGTCGTTTGATTTTATTACAAAACAACCTCCTGTTGCTATTCAACTTTTGGAAGTTGCTAAACTTAAATCCGGATCCGCGGAGCCCAATCGCAAGAAAGTGGCTTCTATCACTTGGGAACAGGTGAGAGCTATTGCCACGGACAAGATGAAAGATTTGAACGCTTTCGAGATTGAAAAAGCAATGAGTATGGTAGCTGGTACCGCCAGAAGTATGGGTATTACCGTAACCGGTGACAGACCTTTTTAATGAACTTGTAACACTTCAAACGTAATGAGTAAACTGACAAAAAATAAGAAGTTAGCTTTAGCGAAGATCGAAGGTGGAAAGGTATACTCTATCGACGAGGCCGCACAGCTTGTGAAAGAAGTAACTTTCACGAAGTTTGATGCGTCAGTTGACATGGACGTTCGACTGGGTGTAGACCCGCGTAAGGCCAATCAAATGGTGCGCGGTGTATGTACTTTACCTCACGGTACCGGAAAGCAAGTAAGAGTTTTGGTTTTGTGTACTCCTGACAAGGAAGAAGAAGCTAAAGCAGCCGGAGCCGATTACGTGGGCTTGGACGATTATATCGAGAAATTGAAAGGCGGCTGGACCGACATCGATATTATCATCACGATGCCTTCTGTAATGGGTAAAGTAGGAGCTCTTGGTAGAATTTTGGGTCCTCGTGGATTGATGCCTAACCCGAAGAGTGGTACGGTAACCCCGGAAATCGGGAAAGCTGTTACTGAGGTTAAAGCAGGTAAGATCGACTTTAAGGTTGACAAATTCGGTATTATTCACGCTTCTATTGGTAAAGTAACATTCGAGCCGGAGAAGATTATGGAGAACGCGAGAGAATTCTTGAGCGTGATCAATAAACTGAAACCGACTGCAGCGAAAGGTACTTATATCAAGAGCGTGTATCTGTCAAGTACGATGAGTCCCGGTATTCAAGTAGAACCAAAGACATTACTTGATTAATGTAGTAATCTAAAAAGGACTTCAGTAGTATGAAAAAAGAAGATAAAAAAGTCGTAATAGAGACCTTAACCGAGCAAGTGAATACTTACAAGCATTTGTATGTTAGTGATATTTCAGGACTTGACGCTGTGGACACACAGGCTTTACGTCGGGCTTGTTTCAACGCTAATATCAAGTTGGTGCAAGTAAAGAATACCTTGTTGAGAAAGGCTTTGGAAAACGCTAACAACAATTACGAGGAGCTTTTCTCCGTGTTAAAAGGAGATAGCGCTATCATGTTGAGCGATACCGGGAACGGTCCTGCCAAACTGATTAAAGAGTTTCGCAAGGGCAAAGATAAACCGCTGTTCAAAGGTGCTTTCGTAGAGGAATGTACTTATGTTGGTGAAGACCAGCTTGAGTCACTGATCAGTATCAAGTCCAGAGACGAGTTGATCGCGGACATCATCACGATGTTGCAATCACCGATGCAGAATGTTATTTCAGCATTGCAATCCGGACAAAATACGATCGCCGGTGTTGTTAAAACACTTTCTGAAAAAGAATAATATTTATAGTTTAGTAAACAAACAATTTTAAATAGAATAGAAATGGCAGATTTGAAAAAACTTGCAGAAGAGCTAGTAAACCTTACCGTAAAAGACGTAAAAGAATTAGCTGACATTTTAAAAGAAGAGTACGGAATTGAACCTGCAGCTGCTGCTGTGGCTGTTGCTGCTCCTGCAGCCGGTGGTGCTGCCGCTGAAGCTGAACAAACTGAATTCGATGTTATTTTGAAATCAGCAGGTGCAGCTAAATTAGCCGTAGTTAAATTGGTTAAAGAATTGACCGGTCTTGGTTTGAAAGAAGCTAAAGAAGTAGTTGACAAGGCTCCGGCTCCATTGAAAGAAAAAGTTTCTAAAGAAGAAGCTAACTCATTGAAAGCTCAATTAGAAGAAGCAGGAGCTGAAGTTGAACTTAAATAAGGTATAAAACCGGTAGGTTTTTAGGTTTAGAGTCTTACGCGGACTCTAAACCATTTTGTTGTTATGATTGTTTAGGTTCAAAAAAAATAATAGATGTCTTCATATAATTCAAACAATAGAATAAGCTTTGCATCGATAAAAAATCAGCTGGAATACCCTGATTTTCTTGAGGTGCAGTTGAAGTCTTTCAAGGACTTTTTTCAATTAGGTACCACGCCTGAGAACAGAAAGAATGAAGGCCTTTACACGGTTTTCAAGGAAAATTTTCCTATAACTGATACACGGAACAACTTTGTTTTGGAATTTTTGGACTATTTTATAGATCCGCCCCGCTACACGATCGAGGAGTGTCTGAGTCAGGGATTGACTTTCGGCGCACCCTTGAAAGCGAAGTTAAAGTTGTACTGTACAGACCCGGAACATGAAGATTTTGATACCGTTATCGAGGATGTATATTTAGGGAATGTTCCTTACATGACTCCGAAGGGTACTTTCGTGATCAATGGAGCAGAGCGAGTGGTAGTTTCTCAGTTACACAGGTCTCCCGGCGTTTTCTTCGGGCAAAGTATCCACGCGAATGGTACGAAGCTTTATTCCGCGAGAATTATTCCGTTCAAGGGTTCATGGATCGAGTTCGCCACGGACATCAATAACGTGATGTACGCGTATATCGACCGGAAGAAAAAATTGCCCGTGACAACTCTTTTGAGAGCGATCGGGTTTGAAACGGATAAGGATATCCTCGAGATATTCGGTCTTGCAGATGAAGTCAATGTTTCCCGTACGGGGTTGAAGAAAGTCGTTGGCAGACGTTTGGCTGCTCGTGTTTTGAAATCTTGGATTGAAGATTTCGTTGATGAAGATACCGGTGAGGTCGTTTCTATCGAGCGTAACGAGATTATCGTTGATCGTGAAACGGTACTGGAGCCTGAGCATATTGATGCAATTGTCGAATCCGGCGCGAAAACGATCCTTCTTCACAAGGAAATGCAAAACTTGGCTGATTATGCTATTATATATAACACGCTGCAAAAGGATCCCTGTAACTCAGAGAAAGAAGCCGTGTTGCATATTTACAGGCAATTGCGTAGTTCGGAGCCGCCAGATGAGGCTACTGCACGCGATGTGATCGATAAGTTGTTCTTCTCGGACAAACGTTACGATTTGGGTGACGTGGGACGTTACAAGTTGAACAAGAAGTTGAATCTCGCGACAGACCCGGATATCCGTGTGCTGACGAAAGAGGATATTATCGAGATCATCAAATATTTGATCCGTTTGTTGAACGCCAAGACGGACGTGGACGATATCGACCACTTGAGCAACCGCCGCGTACGTACGGTTGGCGAACAATTATATAATCAATTCGGAGTAGGGTTGGCCCGTATGGCACGTACGATTCGCGAGAGAATGAACGTGCGCGACAACGAGGTGTTTACCCCGGTTGACTTGATTAATTCGAAGATTTTGTCTTCGGTGATTAACTCGTTCTTCGGAACGAATGCGTTGTCCCAGTTCATGGATCAAACGAATCCGCTGGCTGAGATAACCCACAAAAGACGTATGTCCGCATTGGGACCCGGTGGTCTTTCGAGAGATCGCGCCGGATTCGAGGTGCGTGACGTGCATTACACTCACTATGGTCGTTTGTGTCCGATCGAAACGCCCGAGGGACCGAATATCGGTTTGATTTCATCTCTCTGCGTGTACGCCAAGATCAATGACCTTGGCTTTATCGAAACTCCCTATCGTAAGGTGAATAACGGAGTGGTGGATTTATCTGAAGAAGGAGTGAGATATTATTCGGCAGAGGAGGAAGAAGAAAAGGTAATCGCTCAAGCTAGTTCCCCAATTGATGAAGAGGGAAAGTTTATCAATAAGCGGGTAAAAGCCAGACAAGATGCCGACTTCCCGTTGGCAGCGGGTGAAGAGGTGGATATGATTGATGTTGCCCCGAACCAGATTGCTTCTATCGCAGCCTCTTTGATTCCGTTCTTGGAGCATGATGATGCTAACCGTGCATTGATGGGATCTAACATGATGCGTCAGGCAGTTCCGATTATTTCTCCGGAGTCCCCGATCGTGGGTACTGGTTTGGAAGCTAACTTGATCAAGGATTCCAGAACACAGATCGTTGCTGAAGGTCCGGGTGTGGTTAGTTTCGTGGACGGGCGCAAGATCGTGATCAAGTATGACCGCACGGAAGAAGAGGCTTTTGTAAGTTTCGAGCCGGATACGAAAGAGTATTATTTACCGAAATATCAACGTACTAACCAAAGTACGACAATCACGTTGAAGCCGATCGTGAGAAAAGGCGAGCGTGTAGAAGAAGGACAGATTCTGACGGAAGGTTACTCTTCCCAGAAGGGTGAGTTGGCTCTCGGGCGTAACCTGAAAGTGGCATTCATGCCTTGGAAGGGGTACAACTACGAGGATGCTATCGTGATCTCCGAAAATATTGTTCGGAATGACGTGTTCACTTCTGTTCACGTGGACGAGTATTCTTTGGAAGTGCGTGAAACGAAACGCGGTCTTGAGGAGTTGACGGCCGATATCCCGAACGTGAGTGAAGAGGCAACGAAAGATTTGGATGAAAACGGAATCATTCGTGTCGGAGCTCGTGTACAGCCGGGAGATATCCTGATCGGTAAGATTACCCCGAAAGGTGAGTCTGACCCGAGTCCGGAAGAAAAGTTGTTGAGAGCCATATTCGGTGACAAAGCCGGTGACGTGAAAGATGCTTCTTTGAAGGCTTCCCCGTCTTTGAAGGGTGTGATTATCGACAAAAAGCTGTTCCAACGCACGATCAGCGACCGCAAGACTAAAGCTGCCGGAAAGAATATACTGGCAGAGTTAGACGAGCAGTTCCAACGTAAAGTAGGTGATCTTACTTCTCTGTTGATCGATAAGTTGTTCGAACTGGTGAACGGTAAGACTTCACAAGGCGTGAAGAATTATTTGAACGAGGATATTGTTCCGAAAGGCGTGAAGTTCTCGTACAAGATGCTGCAGAATATGGATTTCTTGCAGATCAACCCGAACAAGTGGACGACAGACAAGCAGAAGAATGATATGATCCGCGACTTGTTGCATAACTATATCATCAAGTACAAAGAGATAGAGGGACAGATCAAACGTAAGAAATACAACGCTACTGTCGGGGACGAACTTCCCACGGGTATTATCAAGATGGCGAAAGTTTACGTGGCTAAAAAGCGTAAATTACAAATCGGTGATAAGATGGCAGGACGTCACGGTAACAAGGGTATTGTATCCCGCGTGGTAAGGGTGGAAGATATGCCGTTCTTGGCTGACGGTACTCCGGTTGATATTTGTTTGAACCCGTTGGGTGTGCCTTCCCGTATGAACTTGGGACAGGTATTCGAAACCGTATTGGGTTGGGCAGGTAAGAACTTGGGAGTGAAGTTTGCTACCCCTATTTTCGATGGTGCAACTCTTGAAGATATCAATAAGTACACGGACGAAGCCGGTGTACCCAGATTCGGTACCACGTACTTGTATGACGGGGGAACGGGAGAACGTTTCGACCAGCCGGCAACCGTGGGTGTGATCTACATGTTGAAGTTGGGGCACATGGTTGATGATAAGATGCATGCTCGTTCTATCGGTCCGTACTCGTTGATTACTCAACAACCTCTTGGAGGTAAGGCTCAGTTCGGAGGTCAGCGTTTCGGAGAGATGGAGGTTTGGGCACTCGAGGCATTCGGTGCATCACATATCCTTCAAGAAATCCTGACAGTGAAGTCGGATGACGTGATGGGAAGAACGAAGACTTACGAGCATATCGTGAAAGGGGAACCTCTGCCGAATCCCGGGATTCCGGAGTCTTTCAACGTGTTGTTGCATGAGCTTCGCGGGTTAGGATTGAGCGTAAACCTAATATAATGGAAAATTGAAAATGGAAAATTGAAAATGGGGAAAGAAAGTCTATTAATTTTCAATTCTCAATTTTCAATTTTCAATTAACAAATAAAATATGGCCTTCAGAAAAGACAATAAAGTAAAGAGTTTTACTAAGATAGCGATTGGGTTGGCTTCGCCGGAAGAGATTCTGGAACGATCCAGTGGTGCTGTACTAAAACCGGAGACGATTAACTATCGTACATACAAGCCTGAACGTGACGGTTTGTTCTGCGAGCGTATTTTCGGACCGGTGAAGGATTACGAATGTCATTGCGGTAAGTACAAACGTATTCGTTATAAAGGGATCGTTTGTGACCGTTGTGGTGTCGAGGTGACGGAGAAGAAGGTAAGACGTGAGCGCATGGGGCACATTCAATTGGTGGTTCCGGTGGCTCATATCTGGTATTTCAAATCATTACCGAATAAAATCGGTTACTTGTTAGGTTTGCCTTCCAAGAAACTGGATACCGTGATCTATTACGAGAGATACGTGGTGGTGAACCCGGGTATCATGGGTGATACCGGTATCAAAACAATGGACTTTTTGACGGAGGAGGAATATCTGGATATTCTGGATAAGCTTCCGACGGATAATCAATATCTGGATGATGATGATCCGAATAAATTCATTGCTAAGATGGGTGCCGAGGCGATCTCCATGTTGTTGGAGCGTCTGGATTTGGATGATTTGTCCTATGATTTGAGAAATAAAGCGAATACGGAGACTTCTCAACAGAGAAAGAACGAAGCTTTGAAACGTTTGCAGGTTGTAGAGGCTTTCCGCGAGAGTAAAGAGATTAATAAACCGGAATGGATGATCGTGAAGGTGTTGTCTGTGATACCGCCCGAGTTGCGTCCGCTGGTTCCGTTGGACGGTGGTCGTTTTGCGACTTCCGATTTGAACGATTTGTACAGACGGGTAATCATCCGTAACAATCGTTTGAAGAGATTGATCGAGATCAAGGCTCCGGATGTGATCTTACGTAATGAAAAACGTATGTTGCAGGAGGCCGTGGATTCATTGTTCGATAACTCTCGTAAGTCTAACGCCGTAAAGATCGAGAATAACAGACCGTTGAAATCTTTGTCCGACAGTTTGAAAGGTAAACAAGGACGTTTCCGTCAGAATTTGTTGGGTAAGCGTGTTGATTATTCCGCACGTTCGGTAATTGTCGTTGGACCGGACTTGAAGATGCACGAATGTGGAATCCCGAAGGATATGGCAGCCGAATTGTACATGCCGTTTATTATCCGTAAGTTGATCGAGCGCGGTATCGTGAAGACGGTGAAGAGTGCGAAAAAGATTGTGGATCGTCGTGACCCGATTGTTTGGGACATTCTGGAAAATGTGTTGAGAGGGCATCCGGTTTTGTTGAACCGTGCGCCGACTTTGCACCGCTTGGGTATTCAGGCTTTCCAGCCGAAATTGATCGAGGGTAAGGCTATCCGTTTGCATCCTTTGGCTTGTACCGGATTTAATGCCGACTTTGACGGAGACCAGATGGCTGTGCATTTGCCGTTAGGTAACGAGGCTGTTCTGGAAGCGCAGATTTTGATGTTGTGTTCGCATAACATCTTGAATCCGGCTAACGGTGCGCCTATCACGGTACCTTCTCAAGATATGGTACTCGGTTTGTACTATATCACGAAACCGAGAAAAGGCGTGAAAGGTGAAGGTTTGAAGTTCTATGCTCCCGAGGAAGTGATTATCGCTTTCAACGAGCGGGCTGTGGATTTGCATGCCGAGATTGAAGTGAAAATTGATGATGTAGATAATGAAGGGAACGCGATCAACCACATGATTAAGACTACTGTCGGTCGTGTGATATTGAATCAGTTTACCCCGAAGAATTATCCGTATATAAATACCTTGATCACGAAGAAAGCTTTGCGTGACATCATCGGTGACGTGTTCAAACGTTGCGGGGTGGATGTGACCGCCAAGTTCTTGGATGATATCAAAGACTTGGGTTACCGTAAGGCGTTCGAGGGTGGTTTGTCATTCAACTTGGGTGACGTTATCGTGCCGGAGAACAAGCAAGATTTGTTGCAGGAGGGATACGATCAAGTGGAAGAGGTGATGATGAACTATAACATGGGATTCATTACCAATAATGAAAGATATAACCAGATTATCGATATTTGGACACACGTGAACGCTAACTTGACTTCAACTTTGATGAAGCAGTTGGCATCTGACGATCAGGGATTCAATTCTATCTACATGATGTTGGATTCCGGAGCCCGCGGATCTCGCGAGCAGATTCGTCAGTTGGGTGGTATGCGTGGATTGATGGCGAAACCCCAAAAATCCGGAGCTACCGGTGGTCAGATTATCGAGAACCCGATTTTGGCAAACTTCAAGGAAGGGCTTTCGGTGTTGGAGTACTTCATTTCAACCCATGGTGCTCGTAAAGGTTTGGCGGATACGGCATTGAAGACGGCAGACGCCGGATACCTGACTCGTCGTCTGGTTGACGTGGCAAATGACATCACGATTACTGAGGAAGACTGCGGTACGTTGAGAGGGGTTACCATTTCGGCTATCAAGAATAACGAGGAGATCGTATCTTCTTTGTCCGAGAGAATATTGGGACGCGTGTCCGTGCATGATATTTATCACCCGAATACCGGTGAATTGATCGTGGCATCGGGTGACGAGATCACGGAAGTGATTGCCGATATTATTGAAAAATCACCGATCGAGCGAGTTGAAGTACGTTCCGTACTGACTTGTGAGGCGAAGAAAGGAGTTTGTGCTAAATGTTATGGACGTAACCTTGCTACCAGCCGTATGGTTGAGAAAGGTGAGGCTGTCGGAGTTATTGCGGCACAGTCTATTGGTGAGCCGGGTACCCAGTTGACATTGAGAACTTTCCACGTGGGAGGTACTGCCGGAAATATTTCCAGCGAGAACTCGTTGAAAGCGAAATATGACGGTTATGTCGAGTATGAGGAATTGCGTTCTGTCGAGCATGTGTTGGATAACGGAACGACTTGTGACGTTGTTGTCGGACGTTTGACGGAGTTGCGCATTCTGGATAAAAACACGAATATTATATTGATTTCTCACGCTATCCCTTATGGGGCTAAATTGTTCGTGAAGGATGGTGATGAAGTAAATAAAGGTGAGTTGCTTTGTGAATGGGACCCGTTCAATGCGTTGATCATTACTGAATTTGCCGGAACTGTCGGGTTGGAGAACTTGATTGAGGGTGAAACCTACAAGGAAGAATCTGACGAAACGACCGGATTTAGAGAGATGATTATCATCGAGTTCCGTGATAAGATGAAAGCTCCCGCTTTGCGTATCAATGATGCGGAAGGAAATATGATCAAGAGTTACAACTTGCCGGTAGGCGCTCACATCGTTGTAAAAGAAGGTGCAGAGGTAACGGCAGGTAGTACGATCGCGAAGATTCCGAGGGCTGTTGGTAAGGCAGGCGATATCACGGGAGGTCTTCCTCGTGTTACCGAGTTGTTTGAAGCTCGTAACCCGTCGAACCCCGCGGTTGTATCGGAAATTGACGGGGAGGTAACTTATGGTAAGATCAAGCGCGGTAACCGCGAGATCATCGTAACTTCTAAAGCCGGAGAGGTGAAGAAGTATCTGGTATCTCTGTCAAAACAGATATTGGTTCAAGAGAACGACTATGTACGTGCCGGAACCCCGTTGTCTGACGGTGCGATTACCCCGATCGATATTCTGAATATCGAGGGACCGATCAAAGTACAGGAATATATCGTGAACGAGGTACAGGATGTGTATCGTATGCAGGGTGTGAAGATTAACGATAAGCACTTCGAGATTATCGTACACCAAATGATGCGTAAGGTATTGATTCAAGATGCCGGAGACACGAGATTCTTGGAAAACCAAATCGTTGACAAAGGTGAGTTCATGGAAGAAAACGATTCAATCTACGGTAAGAAAGTTGTACTGGATGCCGGAGATTCGGATCGGGTGAAACCGGGGCAAATTATCACGGTACGTATGTTGAGAGATATTAACTCTCAATTGAAACGTCGTGACTTGAAGGTGATAGAGGCTAGGGATGCGGTGCCCGCAACTTCGGCACAGGTATTACAAGGTATTACCCGCGCTGCATTGCAGACGGCAAGCTTTATCTCTGCTGCTTCATTCCAAGAGACCACGAAGGTGTTGAACGAAGCTGCAATTTACGGTAAGGTCGATCCTCTGGAAGGATTGAAAGAGAACGTGATTTGCGGTCACTTGATACCAGTGGGAACAGGTATGAAAGAGTTTAGAGGTATGATCGTAGGCTCTAAGGCGGATCTCGAAAGGATGGAAAAATAACGATAAGATAGAGGCGCCGAAAGGCGCCTCTATTGTTTTATAACTATAACCGAACCATTATGGAAGAGAAAAAACAACAACTTGATATCGAATTAAGTCATGAGGTGGCACAAGGGACTTATGCTAATCTGGCTATAATTTCCCATTCCTCGTCGGAGTTTATCGTGGATTTTATTCGTATTATGCCGGGTGTGCCGAAGGCTGACGTGAAGAGTCGTATCATACTGACCCCGGAACATGCCAAACGTTTGATGTTGGCGTTACAAGATAACATCCGTAAATTTGAAATGAATTTCGGTAAAATTAACTTGCCCGAAGGTGGTGGTCCCGGAACTCCGATGTTCCCGTTGGATTTGGGAACGAAGGGACAGGCTTAGTAATTTACGATTTCAGATTTATGATTTTAGATTCCCACGTACTTATTCAATTTGTAATTTAGCAATCAAAAGCGCAGATTTGTGCGACTGGAATCATAAATCTGAAATCGTAAATCTAAAATTACTAAAGCCATTTTTTCCGTTTAAAATAGAGTAGCATGATGATGGTGATGAGAATCATGATACCCCATAGGATGAAGTAAGCGTAGCGGTGATTTAGTTCGGGCATGTATTGGAAGTTCATTCCGTAGATGCCGGCGATGAAAGTGAGCGGGATGAAGATGGCGGAGAAAATTGTCAATACTTTCATGACGTCGTTGATCCGGTTGCTAGTGTTGGTTTGGTAAAGATTGATCTGGTCGGATACCATGGAGTAGTAGATTTCGATAGCTTCCTGTGCTTGTAGAACCAAGTCGTCCAAGTCGTGCAGATAGGTGTACGTGCGTTCATTGATTAGGGGCGAATCACAGTTCGTGAAACGGGAGGTGACTTCTTTGAAAGGACGGACGTTTTTCCGGATGTAGGATAATTCCGTTTTGTAATGATAAAGACCTTCTATTGTTTTCACGTCGGATTCGAGAATTGTTTTTCCTCTTGACTCAATATCGGCACCCAGTATTTCCAAGTTGATGATATAGCTGTCTACAATCGTATCCAGCAGCGCATAGCAAAGATAGTCCGTGCCATAAGTGCGGATACGGGTTTTCCCGTCATAAAGGCGTTTCTTTACATCCTTGAAATAATCTGCGTCGGTTTCCTGTACCGTAATCAGGTAGTGTGAGCCGACGATGAAAGAGAGTTGTTCCATGTGCACGACATCATCTTCTTTGCCTAAATAGAAAGATTTGGCAATAATGTACAGGTGGTCGGATTCATCGCTGAACCGGGGACGCTGGTCTGTGTTTAAAATGTCTTCCAGAAAAAGGGAAGATATATCGAATGCTTTTCCTATTTCGGCAATCAGGCCTGTGTTCTGAAGACCGGATATGTTGATCCATGTCATGTGGTCGTTGGATACCATATTACTGATACCGTCGACTGTTTCCGGAAAGGATTCTTTGACTCCTTCCGGGGTGTATTGTATGACATGGATCGAATTTTTAGTCATTTTCTGTTTCCCGATAAAGATAAGGGAACCGGGAGCGGCTCCTTGTGATTTTGTCCGATCTTTCAGAAATCTAGCCATAATGCAATATAAATTAAAAGTTATTTTGGAATATCGGAAGTGTCCGAATCGGAGTTTTCTATTTTTAGTTTGATGGGATTGGAACTATCGCCCCACGTGAGAGTCCTGTACGGGAACGGAAATTCGACGTTCTTTGCGTCAAATACTTTTTTCAAACGTCTGCGATATTCTCTTCCGACAGCCCATTGTTGCATGGGTTTGGTTTTGAGGACAAGACGGATAACAACGGCACTGTCCGCGAAGTCATTGACGCCGCTGATGGATATCGGTTCAAGCATCAGTTCCTTGTAAACTGGGTCGTTATACATTTCATCACCGACTTGCTGCATGAGCATGACGGCATTGTCCGTGTCTTCTTTGTACGCTATACCGATTTGCAGGACGATGGCAGACCATTCTTTTGTCATGTTCGAGAGGGTATTAATTTTTCCGTTTTGGAAAATGTGTACTATGCCGGAACTGTCCCGTAGGGTAACGGTACGTAGTTCTATTTTCTCGACCAAACCTTCCGTGCCGTTGATAACAGCCCAGTCCCCGGTACGCAATTGATCTTCCAGCAGGATAAAGAAACCGGAAATAAAGTCCCGAACGAGTTCCTGTGCGCCGAAGCCGACAGCCAGACCGACAATACCGGCACTGGCAAGGATGGGGGCGATGTTGATATTGAATTTGCCGAGAAGAATCAAAAGGAAGATGACCCATAAGAAGATTCTTCCGATACCATATATAATACCCGTGAGTGTGTTTATCCGTTTTTCCGCTTCCATGTCGTCAATATCTGCGGCTTTGTGGGCTTTTGATACGGCAATTTTTTTCATTTTTTTGGTTGTGAAGCGTAATGCCCGGAGTAATGAAACGAAAAGGACGATTAATATCGCGATGGAGGGAAGTTGTATCACGCACCAAGTGATTAATTTGGTAAGCATTTCATTCCAGAAGTTTGCCGTGAATACAGCCGGAACCCGTGATGCGGCCTCTTTCGTGTTCCAGAAAACAATAACCCCGTCTATTTGTGTGCTGTCCGGAATGTTTTTCTCGATTACTTCATTGTTCGTGTTATCCCACCAAGAATCATCCAAGTTAGCTTTGTTAATTAGAAAGTTTGTGCTGACTTTCGGAACAGAAACAACGATCTCGCCCGAAGAGGGAAGGAAATGAATATTGTGATAGGCATCCCGGAGTTGTCCCAGCGTGGAGTTGAGCCCGATGCCCTCTGCCGTCTTGAAGACGGTATCCCGGATGATAATACGGTTGATGTATGAACTGGTATCTCCCGCGACTTCGGAGGTGGCAGTGAATAATAATTTCCCCTCCCGGTCATACACGTTGTAGTCGTCAAACTCTTGATTGAAGAATCCTTCTTTGTTTTTAATCAGTTTGATTTGTTTTTTAGGGTATAACGAGTATAACTTGTTGATATTCGTGCCTCTTTGAATAGGTCCCACGTGATTGGCGCTGATCGTGTACGGGTTTCGGTCGTCGGGATTTTCGATGAAATCGGAGAGTTTTGATTTCTTTCCGCAACTTGCGATCCCCATAACCAAGCAGAGAAGAATCAAGTAATGTTTCATGGTAATATGTCTTATATTTAATATGTTATTATACACGATATATTCGATAAAATTATACAAAACTTATTATCTATACAATTTTGGGTAGGTTTTTGTTCCATTTTGAAAGGGAAATTATTCATTGGAATTTTCAACCGTAACAAGAAAGTAACAAAAAAAGGCGGAAAAACGAGCCTTGTTTAGAACTGTTTTATTTTATTTGTGTTGAAAAACATGTTTTTCAACATGCTCAGGCTTGATTGTCAATGGTATATATCGAGAGAAAAAAATAATGATGCAAACTTGTTTAGATATTTGTATTGGCTACCTTTACGCATGTTTTACAACATAAAAATTGTGTGATTTTGTAATATACATTTTGTAATTTAATATTAAAGAACAAGTAACTAAGTCATGAGTGAAAAGACAGAAGTTATCGACAAAAAAAATATTGTAATCCGTTTTTCGGGGGATTCGGGAGACGGTATGCAATTGACGGGTTCGCAGTTCTCGGATGCTGCAGCTTTATTTGGAAACGGAGTATCAACGTTTCCGGATTATCCCGCGGAGATACGCGCACCGCAAGGAACTGTAGGTGGTGTTTCCGGTTTTCAGGTACATATTGGGGATAATCCGGTGAAAACCCCGGGTGATTTTGCTGATGTGCTTGTGGCGATGAATCCTGCCGCTCTGAAAGCTAATTTGCGTTGGGCTAAAAAGGGTGCAACGATTATCGTGAATTTGGATGCATTTAATGATAAGAACATCGAGAAAGCAGGGTATAAGGCAAATCCATTGGAAGATGTTGTCTTGCAGGATTATAATGTAGTCCCGGTAAAAGTGACAACTTTGACGGAAGAAGCTTTGAAAGACAGCGGTCTGGATCAAAAATCTATCGTTAAATGTAAGAATATGTTTGCTCTTGGTATGATATACTGGATGTTTGACCGTACGGTAGATCACACGAGAGATTTTATTAACCAAAAATTCGGTAAGAAACCGGAGATCGCGAAAGCTAACGTGAAAGTTTTGGAAAGCGGATTTAATTATGCTGCCAACGTACACGCTTTAGCTGTACACTTCAATGTGGCTCCCGCTCATATAGAAAAAGGTCGCTACCGTACGATTACCGGAAACAAGGCAACTGCGTGGGGATTCCTTGCAGCGGCTGAAAAGGCTAATTTACCTTTGTTCTGCGGTTCTTATCCTATTACTCCGGCAACGGATATTTTACAGGAATTAGCATTAAGACGCGATTTAGGAGTGAAAACCTATCAGGCAGAGGATGAGATTGCCGGAATTTGTACTTCTATCGGTGCAAGTTACGTGGGTAATCTGGCTATAACTACTACTTCCGGTCCCGGCCTTGCATTGAAGAGCGAAGCTGCCGGATTGGCTGTAATGGCTGAATTGCCTTTGGTTATTGTTGACGTTCAACGCGGTGGTCCTTCAACAGGTCTTCCCACGAAGACGGAGCAATCCGACTTGTTGCAGGCTCTTTACGGGCGTAACGGTGAAAGTCCTATGCCTGTTGTAGCAGCAAGTACCCCGGGTAACTGTTTTGATTACGCGTTCTGGGCAGCTAAAATAGCTGTTGAACATATGACTCCCGTTGTTCTGTTGACTGACGGTTATCTTGGAAACGGTGCGCAACCGTGGAAGATTCCGGCAATGAAAGATCTTCCGGTGATAACCCCGAGAGTGGCTAAAGAGGGAGATGATTACAAGCCTTACGCTCGTGATCCGGAAACTTTGGCTAGAATGTGGGCTTTGCCGGGAACGAAAGGTCTGGAACACCGCATCGGTGGTTTGGAAAAAGTAAATGTTACCGGAGAGATTAGTTATGTTCCTGAAAACCATCAGGTGATGACTGACTTGCGTGATGCGAAAGTGGCTAAGATTGCCGATTATATCCCGGAACAGGAAGTGTTCGGAAGCCAAGATGGTGGCGACGTGCTTGTTGTCGGATGGGGTGGTACTTACGGTCACTTGTATTCCGTGGTAAAGGAACTGAGAGAAGAGGGTGCGGATGTTAGTTTGGCTCACTTCAATTTTATTAATCCGCTTCCGAAGAACACGGGTGAAGTGCTTGCGAAATTCAAAAAGATTATTGTTTGCGAGTTGAACTTGGGACAATTTGCTCAATATTTGAGAGCTAAATTCCCGGCATATACTTATTATCAATATAACAAAGTAGCAGGATTACCTTTCACGGTAGTTGAGCTGAAAGAAAAAATAACCGAATTATTAGGAAAATAATCATGGCAGAACAATATACACCGAAAGATTTTAAGAGCAACCAAGAGATTCGTTGGTGTCCGGGTTGCGGTGACCATGGTATCATCAACTCTGTACAAAAGGCCATGGCTGAATTGGGGTACCCGAAAGAATCGTGGGCAGTTATTTCCGGAATCGGGTGTTCTTCTCGTTTCCCCTACTACATGAACACGTATGGTTTCCACACGATTCATGGGCGTGCTGCCGCGATAGCATCCGGGGCAAAGAGTGCTAACCCGAAATTGAATATCCTTCAGGTTTCCGGTGACGGAGATGCGTTGGCAATCGGGGGTAATCACTTTATTCACGCTATCCGTCGGAATATCGATATTACCACTTTAGTGTTCAATAACGAGATTTACGGTTTGACAAAAGGACAGTATTCTCCGACCACGAAATTGGGTACGAAGACTAAAACTTCTCCTTACGGTACGATTGAAACTCCGTTTAATCCCGGAGAATTGGTAATCGGTGCACAAGGAAAATTCTTTGCTCGTTCGTTGGATATGAATATTAATTTGACTGCCGAGGTGATCGAGGCCGGTGTGCGTCATAAAGGGACTGCAGTTGTGGAGATTCTTCAGAATTGTGTGATTTTTGCCGATGGTGCTCATGCCGCGATTACCGATAAAGAAATGAAAGAGGAACGTCAGTTGATTTTGAAACACGGTGAACCGATGGTTTTTGGAAAGAACAAAGATAAAGGTATCATGTTCGATATGAAAGCCGGAAAGTTGAAAGTTGTGGAGATAGGTAAAGATGGCATCACTCTTGACGATATCATGGTACATGACGCTCATAGTGTGAATCCCTCTATACATTGGATGCTGGTGCACATGAAAGCTCCGGAATATCCCGTGGCATTGGGAGTTATCCGTGATGTGGAAGGCATTACTTATAATGATGCACTGGAAGGACAGATTGAAGACGTGAAAGCAAAATCACCGATTCATTGTGTTGACGATTTATTGAACAGCGGTGACGTTTGGGAGGTAAAATAAATTGTTTGATAATAAAAAAATAGAGGCGTTTCATTGAAACGCCTCTATTTTTTTATTTCGAGTGGGGTATGGATGCGATACCCCATTGGGTATTGGGAATAGAATCCATTTTTAATTTTAAATGTCCGCCGTTCATGATTTCCTTACGATAGAACCAGCAGTCGTCCAACGGTTTGCCGTTTAACGTGGCGGATTGAACGTAATAGTTTGTCGGGGAGCAATTTTCCGTTTCAATGATAAATTCTTTTCCGGAATAATATTTCGGGTTAAGTTTGATTGTAATCTTGTTGAATTTGGGGCTACCGATTTGGTAGGACGGGGTGATGTTTGTTCCCCCTTGCACGTCGAACAGTCCCATGGCAGCCAGTACGTACCATGCTCCCAGTTGTCCTTGGTCTTCATCTTGCCCGTAGCCATAGCCGTGTTCGGGAGTGAGTCCGTAAAACTCGTCACAAATTAGACGGCTATATAGTTGAGTCAACCAAGGTTTGCCGGAATAATTGAATAACCAAGCATCGTGCAGGCAAGGTTGATTACCTTGGTTGTACAGTTTCTCGACACCCGAAAAACTGTCGATTTCTTTGCCGCCGCCGAAAAGAGTCTTGCGTGACTCGGCGAACGTGTTTTCCAATCTTTCGTTGAAGACATCTATTCCCATGAGGGAGATTAGATTTTTCACGTCATGCGGAACGTACCACGTGTATTGGGCGGCATTCCCTTCTTGGAATCCTTTCCAGCCTTTCATCGGGTCGAAATCTTTCATGAATGTGCCGTCCTCTTCCCGCGGGCGTATGTATTTTGTTTCGGGGTCAAAAAGGTTTTTGTAAGCATGCGAGTAATGTAGCAGCGTGTCATACTCGGCTGTTTTGCCCAAGGCCTTTGCCAATTGTGCTGCGGCATAGCAACTGAATGCGTATTCCAGCGTGTGGGATGCCCCGAAATTGCATACCCATTCGTTCGGGTACAGGTAATCTTTCAGGGGTATATAGCTCCTCTTGATAAAGTATTCGTTATCGTATTTCCCGTTACCCATGTCCCTGCCGATGTATTCCAATTCGTTTTTACGCACGGCGTCCCATGCCGTGTGGATATCGAAGTCCCGGATGCCTGCCTGATAAGCGGCACAAATCACTAGCCCTTGAAAGTTGGTTTGCACGCCATTCGTGTAGACTCCTGCGGCTTCGCCGTCATGTAACCAACCGGAATTTTTGTAGAAGTCGAGATTGGATTTCACGTAGCTGGAATAGATTTCCGGGTAGGCGAGAGTCCATATTTGCGTGAGGTTCCAGAAGCCGCCCCACATGCCGTCCGTGTTGTGGTGGGCGTATTGCGGTAGCCCGTGTTCATCCAAGGGAATTTGACCGACCGTTTTGTCATGTTGAATAAATTGCCCATTTATGTCGTTGGCAATGCCTCTGCCGAGTAAAGCATGGTATAGTCCGGTGTAGAATTTGGTTTTGTCTTCATCGGTTCCACCCTCGACTTGTACGCGTCCCAGCATTTCGTTCCATGTTTCGCGAGCGCTGTTTCTCACGTTGTCGAATGTTTTGCCTTTTGACTCTATTTCCCGATTGTTGCGGGCGTTTTCAATGCTCGTGTAGGATAGTCCTACCTGCATTTGTATCTGTTCCTGCTCTTTTGTCTTGAAATTCAAGAATAATCCGCATCCGGGACCTTGCACGGCGTGAGAATTTTCGGTAATCTTGTCATTGATAAATGTACCGACGGATTCTGGTTGCTTATCCAGTTTGGCGGCAAAGTAGATTTTCACTTTTCCCTCCGGCTGACAGAAAATGGCGTAAACCGGATAGTTTTCCACCCAACCGGTCACCTCGTTGCTTTCGGGATGATAGGTTACTTCTGCGTCGGTCACGGTTGCGCTTTCGCCTTGTTTGTGTCCGATGTCGAATAATATTCTTGCTTCCGATGATTCGGGGAAAGTGTAGCGGTGAAAACCCGTGCGGGTTGTTGCCGTGAGTTCGGCTTTGATATTGTAATCGGTGAGATTCACGGAATAATACCCCGGTGTGGAGCATTCCGTGTTCTTGTCGATGCGGGAACGATAACCTTCATCCGGATTTTCAAGAGAACCGGGAAGTGTTTTCAATGTGCCCGTGGTTGGGATTGTCACGACTCCCCCGATTTGAAACTCGTGAAAATGGGCAAAGCCCTCGATTGAATGATGGCGGTCATCATATCCACAGGGAGTCCAACTTCCGTAACTTCCATAGGCGTTTGTCGTCGGGGCTAATTTTGCCATACCCATAGGGAGTGCCGCGGGTGTATAGAAGAACCAACGACAATGCACTGAACCGATTTGTGGGTCTACCCAATCAACGGGTTGCTTTTTTACGTTCGTGTCTTGACACGAGTAAAGTAGTGATATAAACAGAAATAGGCTAATGAGAGTTCTCATGGATACTTGCTATTTTAAAAGTTTTGATGATTTTGCCTACAAATTTATCTTTTTTTGATTTTCTCTTCATTAAAAAAGAATAAATTTGTAATGCAAAGAATTAAATTTTTTTCCTATGATGCATCTGAATATATTAAGTGTTACATTGCCTCTGACCAATCCGGTGTTGATATTCTCTGTAATTCTTTTTATTATTCTGTTTGCACCTCTCTTGTTACACCGGTTCCGGATTCCGGATATTGTCGGTTTGATCATAGCCGGGGCGGTGATAGGTCCTTACGGTTTGCACGTTATGGATCGGGATAGCAGTATCGTGTTGTTCGGGACGGTAGGATTATTGTATATCATGTTTGTTGCCGGTCTGGAAATAGACATGGCGGATTTCAAAAAGAATAGCAAGAGAAGTTTAATATTCGGTTTGTACACGTTTTTTATTCCGATGATTCTGGGAACGTTTGCGGGAGTCTATTTATTGGATTTTTCTTATCCGACTTCCATATTGTTGGCGAGTATGTTTGCTTCGCATACTTTGGTGACTTACCCGATTGTCAGTAAATACGGGATCACGAAAAACAGGGCGGTTAATGTTGCGATCGGGGGGACTGTTATTACTTGTCTGCTCGCTTTGCTCGTGTTGGCGGTGATTGTCGGAATGTCTACCGGGGAACTGACTCAAGGTTTTTGGATCAGACTGGGAGTTTCGACGGTATTGTTCGCGTTTATTGTCTTGTGGGTTTTTCCCGTCGTGGGACATTGGTATCTCAAGCGTTATGATGATCGGGTAGGGCAATTTATTTTTGTGCTGGGATTGGTTTTCTTGGCTTCTTTCTTGGCGGAAGCCGCCGGGTTGGAGGCAATTATCGGGGCATTCCTTGCGGGGTTGGCATTGAATCGTCTGATTCCGAATACTTCCGCTTTGATGAACCGGATCGAGTTCGTGGGAAACGCTCTTTTTATTCCGTTCTTTTTGATAGGAGTCGGGATGCTGGTTAATTTTCACGTGTTTTTTAATGATCTGACTTCGATATGGGTAGCAGTAGTTATGACGGTGGTAGCCACGGTTTCCAAGTTTATTCCGGCATGGTTGACTCAACGGAATTTTAAATTCACGAGTTCGGAGAGAACGTTGATTTTCGGGTTGAGTAACGCACAAGCCGCGGCAACTTTGGCAGCCGTGTTGGTCGGGTATAACGTGATATTAGGGACGACACCGAACGGGGAACCGATTCGTTTGCTGAACGAGAGCGTGTTGAACGGTACGATCGTGATGATTCTGGTGACTTGTATTGTCGCTTCCTTTGCCACGCAGAAAGGGGCGCAAGAGGTAGCCTTGGCGGAGTTTGCCGAGGAAGAGATGGAAAGTGACGAGGATGCGGAAGACCGGATATTGATCCCGTTGAGTAATATCGAGAACGTGGAAGAGTTGGTCAATCTTGCCGTAACCATAAAATCAAAGAAAGCGAAGTCGGTCATGACCGCTTTGAACGTGATTAAAGCGGACACGGGTGATTCGACGGCAGAAAAAAGAGCGAATCTGTTATTGGAAAAAGCCACGAAAGCGGCAGCCGCCACGGACAACCAGTTAGTGACTTCTTTGCGCTACGACGACGACGTGGTGAACGGTATTAAAAATGCCACGAAAGAACATAAGATCACGGATATCGTGTTGGGACTCCGTAAAGAGGGCGAGATATCGGATACTTTCCTAGGTAATCTGACAGACCGGGTTTTGTCGAAATGTGCGACGACTACTTTGGTGTACCGTCCGTCGCAACCCTTATCGACAATCAAACGATATATCGTGGTAGTTCCCCCTCGTGCCGAACGGGAAATCGGTTTTCCGTATTGGGTGATACGGATATGGAATATTGCTAAAAATTCGAGTAGTAAAATTATATTTTATGCTGATGCCTCGGTGTTGTCGGTCTTGCAGGAAGTGAATGCGAAACATGCTGTTGAAGTCGAATTTAATGAATTTGCCGATTGGGATGATTTCCTGATTATTTCCCGTGATGTGAAGGAGAACGATGCTTTGATGATCGTGATGAGCCGTCGGAATTACCCGTCTTACGTGAAAAACATGACGTTGGTGCCGACGTATCTGAACAAATATTTCAATAGGCATAGTTGTATTTTGATTTACCCGATGCAAATAGGTATAGGTGAACAGGAACTTGGAGCGCTAAAGAGTATACCGCACGCGGATTCACATGATAGTCTGGATGATTTGGCGGACGTGATGAGGAGTCTGTTTAAAAGGAATAAATAATTTTATGTGGTAGGTGTATGAAAAAAGTCGTTGTCATTTTAGGGATTATTTTACTGGCTTATGCGTTTAAGGAAATGTCCCCGTTCGAGAAAAAGTTATTGAGTAACCTCACGGCACAGATTCGGGAATTGCAGCAGGAAAAACTTTATCTGCACACGGATAAAAGTGTCTATAACGTGGGGGAAAAAGTCTGGTTTCGGGCGTATCTTGTTCATGCGGCGGGCTTGCAGCCTATCGTGTACAGTCGATTCGTGTATGTTGATTTGGTAGACCGACGGGATTCTATCGTGCAGCGTATCAAGGTGGTGTCACGGGATTCCTCTTTTTACGGTCAGGTGAACATCCCGAAGGATTTGCAACAAGGGGATTATTGTTTGCGGGGATATACTTACTATATGCAGAATCAAGGGGAGGATTTCCTGTTCAAGAAGAAAATACGGGTTATAAATCCGGAAGATTCTAAGGTGTGGACGGATGTGACTTACACGAAAAACCGGGAGAATAATTACACGGCGACGATTCGGTTGCTGGACAGCGAGGGAGAGCCTTATGATAGGGTTTTACTGACCTATATTGCCGGAATTAAAAAGGATCAGTATTCCAAGAAAAACGCCCGGACGGATAAGGAGGGGAAATTCGAGGTGAAGATTGACACCACGATGAAAACTATAGAGGTGGAGTTTCCGGAGGGACGTCCGTTTCCTTTCAAGCGATATATTCATATACCTGCCCATTTGCGGGATTTTGACGTGCAGTTTTTCCCGGAAGGCGGTTCGTTGTTGTCCAATAATTGGCAGAAAGTGGCGTTCAAGGCTATCGGGGCGGATGGGCGTGCCGTTCATGCCAGCGGAGAAGTATATCAGGATTCCGTGGTGATTGCCACGATAGAAACAGTACATGACGGGATGGGATGTTTCAAGTTACCGGTGAATCCGGGTAAGAAATTTTATGCCGTCATGAGAACGGAAGAAGGGGTAGAAAAGCGATTTGATTTGCCCAAGGTTTCTGACGACGGGTGGGGTATTTCGCTTATCGGGCAGGACTCCATGTTACATTATCGGGTAATTAAGGCCGTGAATGCGAAATTACCGAAAGAGTTGTATGTTCTGGTACATTGCCGCGGTATGCTTCTGGGGTCCAACCGGGTAAACGGATTAATGAAAGGAAGTATCGATATGAGTGTTATTCCGGAGGGAATTTCACATATCGTGTTGATGGACGGGGATGCTAACGTGTATAGCCAGCGTTTGTTTTTCAGGAAGCTCAAACAACGTCCCGAATTGAAGATCACCACGAATAAACCGACTTATGTCAGCCGGGAACTGGTGGAGATGGAAATTGATTTCGATGAACCTTTCAAGGGATATCTGGACGGCTCTTTTTCAATTTCTGTCACGGACAATGATAAGGTGGTGCAGGATTCGCTGGAGGATAATATTTTGTCCAATCTGCTGATGACTTCCGATATAAAGGGGTATATAGATCATCCCGCGTATTACTTTAACGATACGACCCCGGAGGTTGCCGCACACCTTGACCTCGTGATGATGACTCACGGGTGGACCCGTTTTGACATTTCCAAGATTGCTAAAGGAGAGTTCTCTGAAATGAAATTCCCGTTGGAAATCGGACAAATCGTGTCCGGACGGGTAAATAATTTCTGGGGGAAGAAGTCAAAAGGAGCGAATATCGTGTTGATTTCCAATTACGGGCTTTGCCGTATGGTGGAAACGGACGAAACGGGAAATTTTGTCGTGGACGGAATAGCATTCCATGACAGCACGAGTTTTCTGGTACAGGCATTGAGCGCGAAGGGGCGTCGGGGTGTTACCGTGAGAGTGGATGAGGATGAATTTCTGCCTGCCGTTTATGATTTACCCTATAATATGCAGGAGAAAAAGAAAGAAGAGGAATTTTACAAGCAACACGGGTTGAATTACTATTACGAGAATGGCGAGAAAATATACGTGTTGGACGAGGTGCAAGTCGTCCGGCGGAAAATCAAGAAGTCCTACTCGTTCTATGATAATCTGGCGAACCACCAGTTGGATTCCGCCAAAATTGCCGAGAATGGGATGTTCGATATTACCCAGATTATCCAATTGTTGCCCGGTGTCACTTTCGAGAAGGATGACGAGGGGGAAGATTGTTTCAAGCAGTTCGGGCGTAAACTTTATGTACTGGTGAATGATTTCGAGGAGCCGATGGATCAAATCCGGTTGATTCCGGTAGGTGCGTTACGGAATATTTCTTTGTTAGACCGTATGCAGGGACAGATCTTTTTTGGCGAACGAGGAGCGAACGGGGTGTTGATTATTTCAGCGGAACCGGGATGGACTCCGAAACCCTTGGGACGTCCGAACGTATTACCGTTTAAGCTACTGGGGTATCAAGTACCGGATGAATTCTATGTACCGAAATATGACGTGGATTCCGTACGCAAGGACAACCGCTATGACGAACGTTCCACGATTTACTGGAAGCCGGTTGTGACGATAGACAAGGGAAATCCGGCAAAGCTGTCGTTCTATACCGCTGATACTTACGGGAAATATACCGTTACCGTGGAGGGAATTACGACAAATGGAATTATTTGCCGGAAGCGAATACCGTTAATATTGAAATGATCCTGTATAAATTTATGCATCGTGATAGATAGAAGTTTACAAAACAAGAGATTTCGGGAAGAGCCGGATTATCTGGTGAAAAGACTCCGGGAAAGCGATGAGGAAGCTTTGGCTTTCTTGTTGACAACTTACGGCAAGTCTCTTTATTTTTATTGTAACTCTATTCTGAAAAATGATGTTTTCTCGGAAGACATTGTACAGGAAAGTTTTATGAGTTTGTGGGAGCGGCGGAAAGATTTTGTTGCTTTACTGCCGATTCGTGTATTTCTTTACCAGAGTGCCCGGAATAAGTGTTTGGATCAATTAAAGCATCAGCAAGTGATAGAGAAGCATGAAAACGAGCTGATTCGGGAGTTGAGCGAAGATACTTTGGACGAGAAGATGATCGAGGAGGAATTGCTGGGGCAACTCTATCGGGCGATAGAAGAATTGCCGACCGAATGTGCCCGGGTATTCAAATTGGGATTGGAAGGTTTGAGTAATCAAGAGATTGCCGACACGTTGAAAGTATCTATCCACACGGTGAAAACACAAAAACAACGGGCGATGACGACCTTGAAAAATCGTTTTGGTGCAGGAGTCGTGTTAGTGGTTTTCGGGGAAGCTTTTTTATGGCTGTAGAGATTGTTGCCGAATAATCCGGTATGGCGAAATCCGTGTAAAACACGGTGTCGTTTCCAAGAATTTATATCGGATTTTGTTTCGTTCATATCGGTTGATTTTTAAGA
The DNA here is from genome assembly GCF_959596855.1 of uncultured Butyricimonas sp. Taxonomy (NCBI): domain Bacteria; kingdom Pseudomonadati; phylum Bacteroidota; class Bacteroidia; order Bacteroidales; family Odoribacteraceae; genus Butyricimonas; species uncultured Butyricimonas sp. Next base: position 39,546 of record NZ_CAUFYA010000029.1, on the reverse strand, counting down.
TGGATTATTTTTTTTGAAAATAAATGGAAAACTTGTCATTCTTTTTGATAGGGTAGTCGTTATTTGTTCAAATGGTAGAAATGCAAGTATGGTAAATGACAAGAATAATTTGAAGATAGCTTCGTGGATTGCAGCCCGAATGAAAGGAATTATTCTTCCGGATGAAGAGAAAGCTTTGGAAGAATGGTTGGCGGAAAGTGATGAACACAAGGCTTTTTACGAGCGGGTGACGGAGGCGGAATTTGTTGCCGGAAGATTACGGGAATATGAGGCTTATTCTTTGGAAAAGGTGAAGGAGAGGGTAATGCCCGGCGTGCGGCAGACCGGACGAAAAGTTCGACGGATACGTTGGTTTGTGCGGGTGGCTGCTGTGTTATTGATACCTTTGCTGGCTGTAGGACTCCTTTTATTCACGGGCGAAGAACAGAAGCCGAGTCCGGTGGTGGCGGATGTGCTTCCCGGTGGAGAACGTGCTATATTGGAAATGGCTGACGGCAGCAGGATAGATTTGACAGCCGGAGAGGCAAAAGACCTTTCGTGTATGGCCGGAATAACGGTAAAGAATGATTCAAATATACTCGCTTATCAAGTGGATGGAAATGTTTCGGGGACAAAGTTGGAGTACAACACGATAATTATTCCCCGCGGGGGAGAGTATCGATTGACACTGGCAGACGGGACACGAGTGTGGTTGAATTCGGAAACCCGGTTGCGTTACCCGGTGGTTTTCACGGGTGAGCGACGGGATGTGTATCTGGAAGGTGAAGCCTATTTCGAGGTGACACGCACGGGAAAACCGTTTGAGGTACATTGTGAAGGTATGGCAATACGGGTGTTGGGTACCGCGTTTAATGTAATGGCTTATCGGAATGAGCCCGTGATACAGACTACGTTGGTAAACGGAAGTGTGCGGGTAACTTCGGAAATGCAGCTGGGACAACCGGTGGTGCTGACTCCCGGACGACAGGCAGAGATGAATGTACGCACGGGGAATATCGAGAGCCGGGAAGTCAGCGTGGAGAGTTACGTGGGATGGAAAGATCAGCTCTTTGTGTTTGACGAGGAGAATATGGAGAGTATGATGCGTAAATTAGCCCGTTGGTATGACGTGGATATCACGATCGAGTCGCCCGTGTTGCGGGAAAAGACTTTTTACGGGGTGATCCGGAAGTACGAGAATATTTCAAAAATATTGGATATGCTGAAAAAGACCCAGAACGTGGACTACACGATTAAGGGTCGAAATATCGTGATAAAAGAAATCCGATAAGATCGGGTAAATCTTATCGGACAGATTGTAATTAAACTCGCCTCGGTTTGGCAATTGACGCGAGAATAAATTAAAAACGTAACAAATGTATGAAAAAACAAGGATTAATTGTTCACCTGCATGGGTGGAAAAGTAAAATTTTGCGAGTGATGCGACTAATTGTAATCATGATGCTGTTCCCGACTTTGCTGTCTGCATTGCCGGGATTGGGACAACAGCAAATTAAAATGGAAGTGAAAGGTGCGACACTGGAACAGGTGCTGAAGGAGTTGCGCGCGTTGTCCGGGTATTATATCCTGTATAATATTCAGGACGTGAGAGCCGTGAAAGGAGTCGATCTGAAGGTGAAAAATGCGACCGTGGAGGAAGTGTTGAAACTCTGCCTGAAGAATACTAATTTAGTTTACGAGATTTCTGATAAAACGATATTGATATCCGCAAAGAAAGCGACGGTTAGTCAACCACAACAGCGAGAGCGTAGGATTCATGGCGTGGTGAAAGACGAGCAAGGGCATCGGTTAGCGGGAGTTGTGGTGTTTTTGAAAAGTAACCCGCGACAGGGAACCGTGACGGATTCGCTGGGATTTTTTTCTATCAACGTGAAGGACGGTATAGAAGAGAAATTACTTGTCCGTTTCGTGGGAATGGAATCGCAAGTTGTTCCGGTGACGAAAGTGATGGTATACGAGATTGTGATGCGGGAAAAAGTGGAAGAGGTAGACGAAGTTGTTGTAACGGGTTACCAGACTATTGCCAAAGAATTGTCGGCAGCTTCGACCTACACGGTGAAAATGGAAGATGTTATGGTGCCGGGAGCTACTTCCGTGGAAGATGTTCTACAGGGTGAAATTCCGGGCTTGATGTTGCTGTATGGTTCCGGCAGTCCTTCTTCTTTGCCAAAGGTGAGAATGCGGGGAACGGCAACATTGTTGGGTAATGCCGCTCCGGTATGGGTGGTCGACGGGGTGATTCAGGAAGATATCATGAACCTGTCGAATGAAGATATAATGGCTTTGTCGGACGGGGAAGATTACTCTATGTTCGGTAATGCCATTTCCGGTTTGAACCCGATGGATATTGAAAGTATCACTTTTCTGAAAGACGCGGCAGCTACCGCTATTTATGGAACGAAAGCGGCCAACGGGGTTATTGTGGTTACTACTAAAAAAGGAAGTGCCCGAAAAATGACGGTGTCGTACACGGGAAATTTGAAATTCACGGAGCGTCCGAGTTACCGGAAGTCGGCTAACATGATGAATTCTAAACAGAGAATGGCTATCACGAAAGAGATGTTTGACGATTGCCTTGTGTTTGAAGTGTTGCCACAGTACGGTTTCGAGAAAACCATGATTGATTATTTGAACGGGAAAGGGTCACTGGAGGATGCCTTGAAAGAGTATCAATACCGCGAGCAACTTAACACGGATTGGTTTGATTTGCTATTCGAGAACACGGTAAGTGATAATCATTCGTTGTCAGTTTCCGGTGGAAATCAAAATACAACGTATTATGTTTCATTGGGACTTGCCAATGACCGGGGAACTCAAAAAGGTGACGACACGAAACGTTACACGGCTAACGTGCGGGTGAACACGGAATTGGCTAAATGGTTGAAAGCGGATTTAAAAATGGGTTATTCGAGCCGTAAAGTATGGGGTTTCATGGGAACTACCCCGATGTATTATGCCTTGCAGACATCGAGAACGATTGCTCCTGACGAGCGTTATATCACCGAGATAAAATCTTTATCCGGGGATGTTGACGGGATAAAATATAAATTCGAGAACCCGATCACGTTTAATATTTTCGACGAGTTGGCAAACACTTCCAAGAAAACCCAGACAACGGAATTTTCTGCTTCTGCAAATTTGAAAATGGATATTTGGAAGGGTTTACGGGGCGAACTGCTTTTTGCTTATAAGGAGGCACATGGAGTGGAGATTGGTTACGCCACGGAGCAAAGTGCCTATATGGCACGAAAAAGAGGGTATGATTACGGTACTGTCGATATCGGGGGAATGGAAAGTAAGCTTTCCCAATACCCGTACGGGGGATATTACCAACGCCGCGATCAGGATAATAACCGATGGGAACTTCGCGGAACACTTCGGTTTACCCACGTGTGGAAGGAGGCTCACTCGTTGAATCTTATGGGTGGAGGTCAAATTTCTTCACAGAAAAGCAGTGGCTTTAATTCCAGTGATTATGGTTATTTCCCGGACAGGGGAAAGACTATTTTTTATGAATATAATAAAGATGATTCCGGTTTTTTAGGCAATAATTATGGTTCTTCGACGTCGAAACACCGCGTGACACTTTCGGACAGACCCAACAATGCCGTGAAAGTAATGGCAGCATTGGTTTATGATTACAAACGTCGTTACGTGCTGAATGCTAGTTTTAGCGTGGATGGAACCAATCGCTTCGGTGAGAACAAGAAGTTCCGTTTCTCTCCTATATGGAGCGTGAGTGGTCGTTGGAACATGTTGGAGGAGAAGTGGATGAAAGATCAGAATTTGTTAAGTGCTCTCGACGTGAAAGTGAGCTACGGTTTTCAGGGAAACGTGGTGTATGGCGTGAGTCCGAAATTGATAGCCGGGTATCTGACCGGAAATAATGCGATAAATCCTTACGTGGGAGAATTCCAATTACAATTGAGAAATATCCCCAATTCCGATCTGGATTGGGAGAAGACGCGTACCGTGAATTTTGGAGTGGATTTGGGATTCTGGAAAAACAGATTCTCGCTATCAGCGGAATACTATATCAAATTTGGTGATAAGGTATTATATGATAGACAATTGCCATTGGCGTACGGGGTTGAGAAAACTTATTTTAATGATAGTAAGTTGACTAATGAGGGTGTTGAATTGTCATTGAGGGGGAATGTCGTGAAAACAAAAGATTGGAACTTCGTTTTGTCGGCTAACGTGGCTTTTACGCGTAACGAGGTTAAACGTCCCGGGTATAGAGATGTGTACTTGAGTTATTTGAACGGGTATTCCGCTTTTTCAGGTTACTCCGTGGGTTCTTTCTGGTCGTGGAACTTTAAAGAATTGGGAAGCAATGGAATGCCTATTTTTGATTTAGGGGAAAACACCTCTTACACGAAAGAAGAATTAAGAAGTGATCCGATGAAATATCTGGTACATTCCGGTAGTAAAAATCCGGATATAGTAGGAGGATTTAACGTGAACCTATCCTATCGGAATTTATCCTTTAATTCGAGTTTCGCTTTTGCTTTGGGAGCAATGAAGCGGTTGCGTACGGTTTATCAGAAGGGGCAATATACGGTTACCGTTCCGAAATTCGATGCAAATTTGCCCGTGGAATTTGTTGAACACTGGAGAAAATCCGGGGATGAAAATACAACCAACAAACCGGGTTTCTTGCGTCCCACGGAATCGGCATCTTGCATACACCCCGGTGGAACAAGTAATATCTATGAAATGTGGGATGCTTCCCAGCATCGAGTAGTGAGTGCCGATTTCATGCGTTGCAAATCGATGACTTTGACCTATAAAGTGCCCGAGAAGATATTGTCAAACGTGAAATTATCCTTTTTGTCTTTCAGTTTGACGGGAACGAATCTGTTTGTGATAAAGAATAAACGGTTGCATAAAGAAGATCCGGAAGCCGGTTCCATGAATGTACCGATTCTTCCATCGTATAATTTTTCAATTAATTTAAATTTATAGGAGTACCATGAGAAGATTGAATATATTACTGTTGATAAGTCTTGTGCTAATCTGTCAGGCTTGTGATGATTTTTTGGCGAAAACTCCTTCGGATGAAGTAACTCCGGAATCTACCCAAGCATTTAGTGAATTATTGTTGTACGAGGGATATCTGCCTAATAGTCAGGTTGTGAATAGGATGCTCTATTACATGGATGATGACGTGGAGAATAATTATCCGACCAGTACTTACTCTTCGGGATACAGGGATGCTGATATCGAGAATAAATTATTCTACACGTGGCAACCCGGGGCTGTAAATGATGTCATTAATAATACGGCGGGGAATACTTATAGTGCGACTAAGGGGGTGTTACCTTGGCAGGCTCATTTTAAATGTATCTTGGGGTGCAATATTATTCTGGTATACGCGGATGAATCCGTCGGTTCGGAAATTGACAAAAATTATTTAAAAGGAGAGGCTTATTGTCTGCGTGCGTTCCATTATTTCCAGCTGGTGAATTTGTACGGTTGGCCTTATAATGACGAGAAAAACGATCCCAAGGTAAGTTTGGGTGTTCCTATTGTTACCGAACCGGAAATCGGGGCGTTAAGTCTTGCCCGGAGTACGGTAGAACAGGTTTATTCGTTGATCGTCGAAGATATCGAGAATAGTATAAGATATTTTGATAAAGGGAAAAAGGAAAGTACGAAATACCGGGTATCTTCTCTCACTGCCCATTTGCTGGCTTCAAGAATCTATTTGTACATGGAAAATTGGGAAAAGGCGTTGGAGCATGCCCGGGTGGTTATGGGACAAAAAAAATTGTGTGATTATACACAAGGTGTACCGACGGCTATTTTTACGGCTGAAAATGATGATATTCTCTGGATGTACGGGACCAAGGATAACGTGTGGGGCATAGGTGATGCCAGTCTTTCCAGCAGTGCGTTTGTCGCTTCTTATAGTCTGTATGAATCCTTTGAAAGTGAAGATTGGAAAGATGCCCGTGCTGACGGTTTCTTCTCTGTGGCAAGGGATAGTGTATTTGACTCGCATTACGATTATGAAACGGGACAGGTTATTAAGGAACTTATTAGTACGAGTGTCATGGTTTCCGTTTTGAAATACCCGACTTCAACATCAGCTTACACGCAAGGAGTGCGGGTGACGGAGGCTTACCTGAACGCGATCGAAGCATTGTTGGGACAATACAAGGCGGGAAATGCCGGGGCAGGAAATGAGGCATTGCAATTGTTGAACGACTTCCGTTCCAAACGTTACGTGTCTGCGGGCGGAGCTGCCCTTCCCGGTATTGAGATGAAAAATGCCGATGAATTAATAGATATCTATCGTCTGGAACGCCGGAAGGAGTTGTGTTACGAGGGACAACGCTGGTTCGATTTGCGTCGTTTCGGTATGCCCCGTTTGGAAAAGATTTGGGCTCTTGACGGGAATACACGAGAGAAATACGTGTTGGAGAAGCATGACCCTCTGTACGTGTTGGAAATTCCTGCTTACGTGACAGATTTGAATAGTGGCTTGCAATTGAACGAGACGTTATCGTCTCCGCGTTTACCCGTGAGTTTATAATAAAATAGTAGAAGACATATGAATAGGAAGATTTTTTTGAAACCGGTAGTTTTTGTATTTGCCGTGTGTTCTTTCATGATAGGAGGATGTAATCAGGATGACGATCCGATTGTTCCTTCCGAGGCCTTATCCGTGAAATACGTTCTCCCGCAGGGGAACGAGAAGTACGATTCGTTGATACTCGATTTTTACAACGAGAATAAGATATTTATTCTGTACGAGTACGGGGCGCATGATCCGCTATGGAATATCCAGTCTATCGAGGGGTACGGAATCTACCGTATCGTACCGCCTAAAAAAGAGAATCTTGAAGCGGGAGTGAACAGTTTGTTCGATTTATGGTTGGATCTTTACCCGGGAGAATTTTTCGTGGGACGCCTGCCTCATTATATTTATCTGGCGGACAGCATCTGGAGCGGATATTCAAATGCGGCGAATTTGACAACAAATATCAGTATTACTTTCGGTAATATCAACGAGAGCCTGCAGAACATGACAGCAACGACGAAAAGTACTTTCAAAAAGAATATCAATAGTGCTTTCTGGACTTATATTATTGATAACGGGAAATTTGAAGTTCCGGTAGCGTTGGATTTGGATTATTCGTTAGCAACAGATTTAATAGCAGGATATAATATGGGAATTATTCACGGGAGTACTTACAAATTGAACCTTCAGGAAGATTTCAAAAAAACGATAGATTATTTGATGTCGACGAGTCAAACGATCATCAATATGCGATTTCGGAGTTATCCGGCGTGCAAAACCAGAGTACAGTTATTCGTGAGCGAAATGAAGAGATTGCATGATATAGATCTGGAATTGTTGACCGGGAAAGTATTGACGGATTAGAGCGAGTTTTAATGTTTATGGGAGAAGTTGTTCGAAGAGTGGTTAAAGACTTTTTGAACCTTCTTTCCCTGTGACTCTATTTGTAATCGAATAGAAATGGAAGTTTATTACCTAATTTTTAATAGAATAGTATGAAAAATTGTATGTATGCATTGTTGGTAATATTAATATTATTACCGGGTTATGGAAAGTTGTTTGCCTCGAATGAGGTAAAGAGCGGTTACGGATGTCTGTATGATACCTTGACCAAGGATAGTACTAAAGAGGCCGAGGTGCGGCGAAAATTGAAAGAGGTCATGGATAAAAAGAAATCCAACCGGAAAGAGGTCGCTGAAAGTGATACCTTGGTGAATGATAGTGCAAAAATGGCGCAGGAAGAAGCGAAAAGAAAATTGAAGGAATTTTCGGAAAAACGGAAAACTGCGTATGATCGCTTGTTTGCAGACAAGGCATTTGAAACTTCTGAAAGTGATTTCATCACGCTGCACAAGATAGACAAGAAACTCTATTTTGAAATGCCTCTTGAATATTTCGGACGGGAAATGGTGCTTTCTTCCGCGGCTTCGGAAACAAGTAACAGCGTGTTTGCCGATATGGCACACAGAACGATGATGCACGTGAAATTCAAGTTGGTCGATTCGTTAGTTTATTTGCAACGTGTAAATACCACGACTACTTATGACGCGAAAGAAAAAAATATCAAGTCGGCGATTGAGGCTAATTCTTTAGATGTTGTTGTCGAGGCGTTTAAAATTTCAGCTTTTAAACCGGATCAAACGACAGTCGTGTTCGAGGTAACTAAATTTTTCACGGAAGAGAACGAGTATTTGCCATTATTCCGGGGAAACTATTCCGTTTTTAATATTTTGCCGAAAATGAAATATGGTGCTTCGGTTGTGAGTAGTATCAAAACGTTTGATGATAATCTGACGGTAAAGGTACTTATGCCTTACACGGTGAGTCTGACTTATTTAATGTCAACCTACGCGAGAGCGGATGTGACGGTGGTTGCTACTCGTTCCCTGATGTTGTTGCCCGAGGATAAAATGCGTCCCCGTAAGAGTGATTCGCGTGTCGGCATCTTTTTGACGGATAAGGAACATTTCACGCAAGCTGAAGACCGGTTGGTCACTTATTCCGTGGCACATCGCTGGCGTGTTGAACCCAAGGATGTCAATGCTTACAAGCAAGGTAAACTGGTAGAGCCGAAAAAGCCGATCGTGTGGTACGTGGATACGGCTTTCCCGAAAGAATGGATCGAACCGGTTAAGAAAGGCATTTTGCGCTGGAATAAAGCGTTCGAGAAAATCGGTTTCAAGAATGTGATGCAGGTACGGGATTTCCCCAAAAATGATACGATCTTTGATCCGGATAATTTGAAGTACTCTTGTGTGCGTTATTTACCCACGAGTATCGCTAATGCCATGGGTCCCTCGTACGTGGATCCTACCACGGGAGAAATTATCAGTGCTTCCGTGTTAGTTTACAGTAATATGGTGCAGATGATTAATAATTGGCGTTTTGTCCAGACTGCACAAATAGATCCGTTGGTGAGAAACAAGAAAATGCCTAAAAAGATTATGGATGAATCTATCGAATACGTGGTAGCTCACGAAATCGGTCATACACTCGGATTTATGCATAATATGGCGGCGTCTGCCGCAATCCCGGTAGAATCTTTACGTTCGGCGGAGTTCACGAAAAAATACGGGACAACACCTTCTATCATGGATTATGCCCGTTTCAATTATGTCGCGCAACCCGGGGATAAAGGTGTCAGATTGACTCCCCCTGATTTGGGGGTATATGATGAATATCTGGTAAAATGGAATTACGAGTATTTCCCGACAGCTAAAAGTATGAATGAAGAAGCGGTAATTCTGGAAAAAATGGTAGATGCCAAAGCCGGGGATCCGATGTATCGTTACGGTCGTCAACAAGTATATAGCCGTTATGATCCGAGTGCGCTGGAGGAAGATTTGGGTGATGATCCGATGAAGGCGGGAGAGTACGGGATTAAAAATTTGAAATACATTTTGTCAAATTTGGATTCTTGGATTAAAGATGATCCGGACGATTCTCACAAGTTGAGTCTTTATCAAGGTATTTGTAACCAGTATTATCGGTATATTCGTAACGTGATGTATAATATCGGGGGAATCTATTTATCCGAGGTGAAAGAAGGGACTCCGGGAGAACGGGTTGTTTCTGTTCCCAGAGAAAAACAGAAAGCTTCGATGAAATGGGTGATGAACGAGTTTCGCAATTCGGATTGGGTATGTGATAAGAAATTGATTAGTAAATTCCCTCTTGGAATTGATATGGGAGTAATGATCCAAAAATCATTAGCCTTGAGTTTGCATCAATTGTATAAGGGTGTGATGTTGTCCGCGCACGTTGCGACGGATCCTTACACGGTAGAGGAGTTCTTTGATGATTACTACAATTTGGTTTTTGAAAATACGATTAATGGCAAACCTTTGACAGAGGGGGACAAAATGTTGCAAATGGCTGCCGTGAATATGGTAGCGGAAACGTTTAAGGATAAACAATCCGGAGGATTATTCGGGGTTGTGAATGCACAAGATGCGTATAGACCTTCCTTGGAAGATGTGCTTGCTTACGGGTTGGATGAATCCGGACTCACGAATAAATTTGCCGGTGAATTAAGAAGAGAAGAATGCCGGGATATGCCGGAAACTATTGAATTCGGTTCCGGGTATGGATGGCAAAGGCAAATTTCCGTGTTGGCTATAGATAATTCGGACATTCATATATATACGTTAGGGAAACGGATTCAACGTTTGTTGGAGAGTAAAGTTTCCACGTCACAAGGTGCGGAGCTTATGCATTATGAAGCGTTATTATTTATGTTAGAGAGAAGATTAAAAAAATAGTCGGGAAGCATAAATGTATTTTAGTAAGGTCGAGGGAATTCTTTTATGAAGAATTTTCTCGACTTTTTTCAGGGTAATACATGAATATTGTTTATTTTTGTTTCATAAATAAAGATAACATGGTGATGTAATGCGAGATATTATATCGGATATAAAATTAGGGAATCTGAAGGCATTCAAGGAATTCTTTGATGATTACTATATCATGTTATGTGTTTTTGCCGCTAAATACCTGAAAGATGATGAGCAATGTAAGGATGTTGCTCAGGAAGCCTTAGCCGATTATTGGGAAAGACGAGAGCGTTTTGGCGATATTTATAAAGTGAAAGCGTATCTTTACACGATCACCCGCAACCGTTGTTTAAATATCTTGCGACACGAGAAAGTAAGTCAGGGGTATTTGGAGAAATACGGGCGGGAGTTGGAATCCGAGGGTGTTTTCGAGGATTGGGTTGTGGCGCAGGAAACTTATCTTTTAGTGTGGAAGGCTGTAAATGCGTTACCGCCGCAGATGCGGACTATCATTCGTTATTCTCTTGACGGATTGACAAATCCCCAGATTGCAAAAGAAATGGGGATTGGTGAAGGTTCCGTGAAATCTCTGAAACAAACTGCCTATCGTAAATTGAGAGAGCAATTGAAAGAACATTTTTATTTGTTGTTATTGTTTTGCTGATTTCAATCTTGGTAGAGTAGTGGTAAAGCCGCCTTGAAGCCGCAGTAAATCCGGAGTAATAATCTCCCTTGTTCGTTTATGGGATGTTTCCGCTTTTATGTTGCTATAATCTTTTTTGTAGCAACATAAGAGCGGGAACGGAGAGAGTACGGTAGGTGAGGTATTATTACGGTTACTCTTCTTCGGATTTACAGTGGAATTTGAGTGAAATAAGGGCGATTTCTTGGGGGATGGGGTTAATTTCGTGGGTTAGGATTATTTTTTTGTAATTTTTTTCGGTTTTCGACTATTCCTATTTTGCACTTTGCGTGTTATAGTATAAAATAGCAATAGTAAATATTATGAGTTTGTCGAAAAAACATTTTAAGATAGCGGAAATTCTAGCAGCTATTTTCATGAATACTCACTCGGGGGAGGAGAGGGAAAAGTATGAGCTTTGGGAAAGAGAAAACGGCCGTTTGGCTAAGGAGATTTTCAACAGAGAGAATTATGACGAATTTGTGCGTGTCGCGGAGCGATTTGATTGTCAGGAGGGATGGCAGGTTTTCGAGGAGAATCGAAAAATAAAGGTGCTTTCGGGAGAGAAGCAAGGTGGTCGGGTAAATCGGTTCAAGTTCGTTTCCAGATACGCGGCGGTGGGGATAATACTAATCGCTTGCGGGTTATTCTTTTGGTTGAATCGTTCTCGGGAAGAAGAGCCGAAACAACCTGTTTTTGCTTACCAGATAGAAGCGGGGACTACCGGGGCACGTCTGACATTGGCTGACGGGAAAACGGTGGATATCGTGAAAGACCAAACATTCATGATGAAGGAAACGGACGGGACTCTGCTCGTGACGGATTCGATGGGAATAGATTATGTTGCGCATGATGTAAAGGATGAGGAGGAAATCCGAAATACGATAAGTACTTTGACGGGGATGGAATACACGTTGACCTTGTCAGACGGCACGAAAGTCTATTTGAACGCGGAATCGAAATTATGTTTTCCCGTGTGTTTCAAAGGGGCGCAGAGAGTGGTGGAGTTGTCCGGTGAAGCTTATTTTGAAGTCGCCGAAGATGCCGCGCATCCGTTCGTGATAAAGACTCACGATATTTCGGTCAAAGTATTGGGGACTTCTTTTAATCTGCGAGCTTATGAAGATGAAGAGGTGGTGACGACGACATTAACGGCGGGAAAAGTACAGGTCTTTGACGGTCGGCAATTCAAGGATATTATTCCCGGGGAGCAGGTGGTTTACGAAAAGGCTGCAAGGACTATGGAGGTTAATAAAGTAGAAGTCGGGCGTTACATGGCTTGGCGAGAGGGGAAGTTCGTGTTCCGGAACGAGCGTTTGGAGGATGTGATGAAGTATTTGGCTCGTTGGTATAATGTGCGTTACGAATTTATGAATGAAGACGTGAAAAATATGCGGGTGGGAGCCAAGTTAAATAGGTACAATAACATGAATCCGATTATCGAAATGTTGAAGAAAAATCCGAGTATTTCTATATCCCGGAAGGATGGTGTGTTTTATATATCAAGCGAATAAGACAAAACATGCGTTTGTGTCACCAGCACAAACGCATGGACAACTAATAAATAGTAGTTCATTTATTAATCTTTCAAAATTATGAAGAAAAAACGAGATTCAGGGACCTTTTTTCGAGGAATCTGGCAAAAAATTTTACTAGTTATGACATTGAAAATGTGTTTGCTTATGCTTACTTGTTTTCAGGTGACAGCTGCGGTGCATTCCCAGAATAAACTTTTGGATGTGCGTTTGGAAAATGCTTCTCTGGAACAAGTGATTTGGGAATTGGAAAAAAAGACCGATTTCACGTTTATGTATTGGACGACCGAGATCAAGGATGTTAAAGTGTCTTTGAACATGCAGCAAAAATCGATGAAGGAGATTTTGGATTATTGCTTGCGTGACACGAAGTTGAGGTATGAGATTAACGAGGAAACGGTTGTGATCTATCGTGTAAAGGATGACAAGCAGGAGAAAAAGAAGGTTGTTGTTAATGGTGTCGTGAAGGATGAGGCCGGGGAACTTTTACCGGGAGTAACGATCGTGTTAAAGGGTACCTCTATCGGTGTTTCCTCGGACGTTAATGGAAAATTCCGGTTGGAGTTACCTGAGCAAGAATCCATCGTTTTGGTGGCTTCTTTCGTGGGAATGCGGAATGTTGAAGTGAAGGTTACCCCGGGCAAAGAGGTGAGTATCGTGATGAAAGAAGAGGTAGAGTCGATAGACGAGGTTGTGGTGAACGGTTATTTCACGCAAAACCGTAACAGTTACACGGGGGCGGTGACGTCTGTAAAGGGTGAACAATTGTTGGAAATATCGAAGACGAATATGCTCAAGGCGTTGTCTTTTGTTGTTCCCGGTTTGCGTATCGTGGATGACAATGTCAACGGTTCGAATCCTAATAAGGTGCCGGAAATTATCCTCCGGGGTATGAATTCGCTTGATAGTGAAAAGATGGAACAAGGATTGAATCGTCCTTTGATTATCATGGATGGGGTGGAAATCAGCCTGCAGCAATTGTATGACTTGGATATGTTTGACATTGATCGAGTGGATGTTCTGAAAGATGCTTCCGCCACGGCAATGTATGGGGAAAAAGCTGCCAACGGTGTTATCGTGGTCATGAGAAAGAAGGTGACGGAAAGTAAATTGAGGGTACGTTATAATTTTGTGCCTAACATTGGATTTCCTGATGTTTCTTCTTTTAATCTTTGTTCGCCGTGGGAGAAATTGGAGTTGGAACGATTGTTTGGAAAATACGATAGTAACATAGGTGAATACGATGAACTCTATTACGAGAAATTGAAACGGGTGAATGCCGGTGTGAATACCGACTGGAAATCTATTCCGTTGCGCAATTCCTGGTCGCATAACCATTCTTTGAGCATCACCGGACGGGGAAGCGGCATGGACTACGGTATTTCCGCTCATTATTCGGATGATCGGGGTGTTATGAAAGGGGACTATCGCCGCAGTTTTGATTTGGGATTCTATTTCTCTTATTTTTGGAACAACAAACTGACGGTGAGTTTCCGTTCCGATTTCAATAAATTGAATTCCAAGGATTCGCCTTATGGTAGCTATAATTCGTGGGTGGAAATCAATCCTTATGATTCGCCTGTGGATGAAAACGGGGAATGGGTAAAAGTGTTGTCATACGACAAGATTAATCCGATTTACAATGCCACGTTGAGCAGTTTCAGTAAAGCGGAGAGCAAGCGTTTTTCCAATAACTTAAGTGTGAGATGGGATATCGTGAAAGGAGTATATTTTACCGCTAATGCCAATTATACTATGGGAGACGGTCAGACGGATGCTTTTGTTTCTCCGGAGGATTCTCGTTTCTTGAAAGATGGCATTAAGGAAGATGAAAAAGGTTCTTATAATTTGAGCGGGGACAAGAATTATTCTTGGGCTTTTTCAGGTGTGTTAAATTACAATCTTGCTTTGGACGAGCATGGGACTATGTTGAGTTTTCATGGTGGATTGGACATATCGCAAGACAAAAGAAGTTCGTTTGCTTTTTCGGGGGTGGGATTTACGAAAGATCGTTTGAATAACTTGAACTTTGCGCAGCGTTATCCTGAAGAGGGGAATCCTACCGGGAGTGAATCCTATAGTGCAACGGTGGCTTATTTCGGTAATGTCAATTTTATATTGAAGGACCGTTATTTCGTGGATTTTTCGTATCGAACTTCTGGTAATGCCACGATTTCTAAAGACCGGCGTTGGGCGCCTTTTTGGTCAGTTGGTTTGGGGTGGAACCTGCATAACGAGAAATTCATTGCTGATTTGGCATGGGTACAGAGTTTCCGGATTCGGGGAAGTGCGGGATATGTGGGAAGCAACAATTTCGGGGGAGTTCTAGCACAAACTATATATAGTTATAGTGATAATGCGTATGACGACAATCTCGGGGCTTTGCCGTCGGCGATGGGAAATGACAAACTGAAATCGCAACGTACGTTGAAATTGGATGTCGGCATGGATGTCAACTTATTCAATGACCGTTTAGGAGTGAAGTTGGATTTCTATAAGGAGATTTCTAAGGATTTGTTGATGGATGTTTCGTTGCCGCCTTCCATAGGATATGACAAGGTTAAATACAACTTGGGCGAAAGTGCCAACTGGGGGTATGAACTTGCTATTGCTGGAACGGTTATTCGTACGCAGGATTGGAGCTGGACATTGAATTTCACGACGAGTCACACGGAGAACAAAATCAAAAAGATCAGTAATTCACTGAAAAATATAAATTCGGAAAATCGGGACGAAAACACCTCTTCGCCGAGAATCCAGTTGGAGGAGGGAGAATCCTCCACCGCAATTTATGCCGTGCGTTCCGCCGGTATAGACCCGGCAACGGGAAAAGAGATTTTTATCAAAAAGGATGGTACTTACACTTTTATTTATGATCCGAAGGACAAGGTGGCGATCGGGAACAAAATCCCTATTATGCAGGGGGGAATTTCGACCGGTGTTCGGTGGAAAAACCTCACGCTGTTTGCCGGCTTGACCTATACGTTCGGAGGAGATATCTATAATACCACGCGGGCAGGAAAAATTGAGAATATCACCATCGAAAACAACGTGGACCGTCGGGCGTTCACCGAACGTTGGAAGAGCGTGAACGATTACGTGATGTATCCGAATGTAAAAGAGCCGTCAACCGGTCACACGGAACGTTTCGTGGAGCGCAATAACGAATTGTATCTTTCCTCCATCAACATTTCTTATAATTTGGAAGGTGATTGGTTGAAAAAAATCGGATTGAGGCGGTTAGGGTTGGGGATCGGTTTCAGCGACATTGCCCGGTTGAGTACGGTGAAGTATGAACGGGGTACCGGTTATCCCTATATGAGAGGATACAATTTTACCATTAGTCCGACATTCTAAAAATTGACGATACGATGAAAAGATTAACGATATTATGGGTTTTCGTGGCTCTCTTGTGGGGAGGGTGCGATGATTTTCTGACTTCGCGAGATAATACGCAAGTGTTGGAAAAGACGTTGTTTGCAGACCGAGAAGGTGTGGAAGATGCGCTGTATGGGATATATAGCGGATTGGCAAAACCGGAATTATACGGTTTTTATGTGCCTTGCCGGATGGATTTGTTAGCACAGTTTTATAAACCTGGAAATACTGCGTTGTATGATGTGCTGCATTATGATTTTTTGAAACCGGCGGGAAGGGAGGTGTGCAATTCGATTTGGAAAACGATGTACCGTTCGATTAGCGACATCAATAGTTTTTTGGCGAATTTGGATGCTTACGAGGGAGAGAGCCTCATGTTCGGAGATCTTTACCGGGGAGAAGCGTTGGGATTGCGAGCTTACCTGCATTTTGATTTGCTCAGGATGTATGCTCCGGTAAAATTGGGAGAGCGGGGCATTCCTTATATTACCCGGTTTGGTTCTTCGGTGACCTCGTTCTCGACAGTAAAGGAGTGTTACAATTTGATCATCGACGATTTGTTGGAAGCTGAGAAACTGTTGCGGCAGGACGACACGCTCTTGATGTTGCCGCGGGTGCGTTCGCATGAGTTTGTGATCTGCCGAAATCGTGAGGTGCATTTTAATTGGTATGCCGTGCAGGCTACTCTGGCGCGGGTTTATTACATGCGCGGGGAACCGGGTGATTTGGAAAAGGCGGGGGAATATGCCCGGGCGGTCATTGATTCCGAGAAGTTTCCTTTGATCAGTGATCCGAAAGATGCCCGTTTTGTCGTGGCGGGAGTGGTGGCTGAAACGGAAGCCGTTTGGGGGCTATCCAATAAGAATTTGTACGATCCGATGGCCGAGTGTTTTCTGACGACTTCCGATTACAGTGCGTATAAACCTTCCGATAGTGATATGAGTCTCTACGAATCTAAGGCGGGAAACGATTGGCGTAAGGAGTGGCTTATCGCACCTCCAGGTACCGGTGGTTCTACCCGATGGGTCAAAATAATCGATCCTGTGGAGGCGGGTATTTCTTCCTTGATGCCAGCGGGCGTGGAAGGGGTGAATCAGATCCGCGTGACGGAAATGTATTTGATAGCAGCGGAGGCGGCGTTGGAGAGTCACCCGGAAACAGCACGGAAATATTTGGAGGATTTAGTCTCTTCGCGCGGTTTGGAACGGTTTGAGGGTGAGTTGACGTTGGAGAACATTGATAAGGAGTGGCGGAGAGAGTTGGCACAGGAGGGGCAGGTGTGGTTCAGGATGAAACATCGTCACCCGGAAACCGTGGAAGCGGTGGATAGGAACGTCGTCACCATGACCGAAGAGATGTGGCAATTGCTTATTCCGGACGATGAATTTGAGTTTAGAGAAGATTTCACAATGTAAATAGAGCAGAATATGAAAATAAATACGATATTGAATCGATTTTTTGGACTTTGTTGCTCCCTTTTGGCGGTTTTCGCTTTTGGGGGCTGCGAACGAGAATATTTGTGGTACGACGCCGAGGCAAAGGACGGGGTGTATTTTCTGGGAGGGAAAGACACTGTTCATGTGTTTACAAGGGCATCGGGAGGAGAAAAATGGATAGTGTACGGTGAGAGGGTGGATATCCTCGGATTTACCCGGGATGTCGACCGGCGTTTCAAGGTGGAGGTGGTCGATTCCTTGACCACGATACCTGCCGACTGTTTCTCTTTCAAGGACACGTGTAATATCACGGCTGGCGAAACTTTCGGTTTCTTGAATTTTTCTTATGCCTATTCCGAAACGGACACTTTTTCGCTTGGGTTGAGAATTGTGGAAAATGACAACTTCCGTCCCGTGATGGTTTCGCAGGAGTGTTTCCTTTTGCTTCCGTATAAACTGACAGAACCCGATTGGTGGTCTGCAAACAGTAATATGTTTGGGGCGCCGTGGACACCTCGCTTGCACGAGTTGTTTATGCGGTTCTATCATGCGGTGGAACAGAAAGAACCTTATGTGTGGACGTCGTATTTTGAACCGAATTTGGGTAGGGATTGTGAATATGTTTCTAATGGAACTCATTATTATTATTATTGGTTTAGTAAGAAATGGCATGAGCCTTATGGGACCTTGCTTCGGAAATATGTGGCCCGTCCCTTGTATGATCATTTGAAAAATAATCCGAAAGACGGAGACTATACAAGCATGCCTGATCCTTATCTTTAATTAAATAAAACATAATATGAAAAAGATATATATACGATTGTTGTTGTGGTTGTTTGTAGTGTCTGCGGGAATGGTTTCCTGTATTCATGACGACACAACCGGATTTGTGAACGAAATCCCCGAGCTTTCGATTGTCAAAGTTAAGGGAGAGGGCGTCAACGAAGAGGGAAAGAGGGCGTACGCAGAATTTATGATGCCAGTGCATTTTGAAGCGGAGGTGAATCATTCCGAAAATGAGGTGGTGTATGAATGGAAGGTGGGATACGTAAACGGATGGAAAGACGGAAAGCCGGTGATGGATTCGTTGTATTTGGTTTCGGAGAAACCGGTGTTGGAACATTCTTTTAATCGAGTAGGGGAGTTCTTGGTACGTTTGCGGGTGTCTGATGGGTTTAGTAGTGCTTTTTACTACATGATGGTGGAAATCAAGGCTGGAATGGAAAGGGGATTGCTGGTGTTAAGTTCTGATGATGCGGGGAAAGGTCGGTTGTCCTTCTGTTCTGTGCTGGAAGATGCGAATGAATTGCTGAAGGCAAAGAAAGAAGACTTTGACTGGGAGGTGTGGAGCAGAATAAATCCAGACTATGAGTTAGTGGATGCTTTGGACATGAGTTTGATGAATTATGGGGCGTATAAAAATTCCGTGTTTGTGATTTCCAAGTCCAACCGATGTGCGTATGAATTGGAGCCCAATACGCTACTCGTGTTGCGCAAGATAGATTTGACTCTTTTGGTGTCGGAATTGAATATACAACCGGTGGCATTGTCTCCGTGTAGAGATGAATTGGTGGTGCTGTCCGAGAATGGAATCGTGGTAGGATCTCAATTGACGTCGAACGGATTGATGAGCGATGCTTGGGGGGCAAAGATGAAAGGAACGAAGATGTATCAGGCGATGCTTTGGAATGATTGGGATGAAGTAATGATGTCACTGCCTGTGGTGGCGGAGGATGAAAAATTGGTATGCTATACAAATCTTTTGGGAAAGGCATCACTTGACTCCGGCACTGATTTTGAAGGACGTCGGATTGTCAATTTTTTGATAGTGGGGAATACAAATTTGAAAAAGAGTTTGCTCGTGGTAAGCCAATCTAAAAATGACCCCGGGAAGGTGTGGGTGACGAATTATGTTTCGGGGATTGAGGTATTGTGGAATATGGAGGCAATTTTCGGGCATGAAAGTGGGGACGAGAAATGGAGTGATAAGTCTTACGAACTTTCTGCTCCGTTGACTTTGACCGAGGAATCCGATATGTTGTATAACACGAAGTATAGTAATAGCATTTTCTACAATAGCGGTAACTCCATATATCGTTGGAGGCATGGCTCCGATATTTCTGAGGTGGAGTCGGTTATCACCGTGCCCGGAGAAATTACCTGTATGGCGCAAAGTCCTGATGAAGAGTATTTGTACGTTGGAACTTACGACCCTGCGGCAACCGGATTGAAGGGAAGCGTTTATATTTATAAAACGGAAAACCTGCAATTGGTGAACAGTTTTGTCGGTGTGGCTGATAAACCGTTGAAATTATTTTATAAGGATACAAAATAAAAACAAATGACAAAGATTTATATATTTTTCGTGCTTGTCCTTCTCGGTTTCTCCGGGGGACAAGCCATTGCCTCTACCTCGGGGAGCGTGGAGAAGAATGTGGCGGATACGCTGAAAGCCGGGATGGCGTCACCGGATTTTCGTTACCGGGATGTGAACGGTAAAATCGTGACATTAAAAAGTTTGAGGGGAAAATACGTGTATATTGATGTGTGGGCGATGTGGTGCGGACCTTGTTGTGCTGAGATTCCCCATTTGAAAGAATTGGAGCGGAAGATGCGTGGTAAAAAGATCGTTTTCGTGAGTATGTCGGTGGACGAGAGTCGGAAGGCATGGTTGAAATACGTGAAAGATAAGAAGATGGGGGGCGTACAATTAAATGCAGAGGGGAAAGAGGAGTTTATGAAAGCCTATCACATAAATGGAATACCTCGTTTTATTTTGTTAGATAAGAAAGGGAAAATTGTGGATGCTGATATGACGCGTCCTTCTGATCCAGAAACGTTGAAACGATTATTAGAATTGAAAGGAATTTAAGGAGATGAGAAAAAGTATTGTTGTGTTGTTTTTGTTGATTGCTGGTAGTGTATTTGCCAGCAATCGTCGGTCAATGAAAGTGGATGGATGCGAATATGTTGTGTTGGCTAGTAGATCGGTAGAACAGGATAAAGCTTGGAATGGGGTTGTAGAGGCTTTACAGAGATTGCACGGTGCGGAGGTGGTATATTACGCGGAGAAGCCTGCTGAGACATTGGAGGCATTGCGACGTATGCGCCCTCGTTATGTTGCGGTGGTAGAGAAACCGGAGCAGATTACCCGGGATTATATTATTGGAATGCATATTTTGTCGCGTAAAGTAACTTCTTCGATATATGCCGATTTCATGTGGGGAATTATCACGGGGCTTGATGCGGATATGGCGATGAAGATGGTGAATAATGCTAAAGAGCCACTTGAGATTCGCAACGGGTTGATATCACAGAATAGAGTGGAATTGACTGAGGCGGACTGGGAGCGGTTTGGGTATGTGAGTTGGGGAAAATCAGGAATGAAAATGGAACGAGGAGATACGTTGGCAATGGAGTATTGGCCAGCCGTGAAACAGGTTGAAAAATTTAATGATCTTTATCGAAGAGTGAAGCCTGATTTCGTGTTGAGTGAGTCTTATACTTCTAATTACCATTTGTCCATGCCTGATAACTTCAGCGTACACGAGAGAATTTATGCCCGGGATGGTATTTTTCATCACGTGATGCAGGAGGTTAAAATTGAAGATAATCAGATATCTCGTCAAGACACGTCGGATAACGAGATGAATTGGGCGGGTGAGCGGAAAGTATATATTGCCGCAGGATCTTACGGTTGTGATGTGGATAAGCCCGAAAAGAGTTGTGCGTTGGCATGGATGGGGCGTCCGAATGTAACTTCAATGGTGGGATACCCGGTAAACCAAGTGATGTTGGGGCAAGCCGTGTGGGGTGGTTTGAAATTCTGGCATGTAACGCCCGGGCGTTACACGATGGCAGAGGCTTATTTTTTAGGACAACAGCATATATTATATACGTTACAAAATTTTTCTCCGAGTTTGTTGGAAGCAAGTTTTGATTTCAATTGGGATGTTATGAATGATATATCCGGTATATATGATCGGATGGCGAAGGTGATGGGTAAAGAAGCTGTTGGGGATATTCTTGGTTTTTGGCAGGAGCGGGATTTATTGGCTTATTTCGGGGATCCGAAATGGGATGTGCGATTCCGACCGGAGGAAGAGACTTATACCGTGAAGACGGTTCGTAAGGGGAAAAAGTATGTGATTACATTGAAAACGAAAGAGAATTTTTCTGTGGATCGATTGGATGGAATTTATATGCGAACGTTTGATGACCAAATACCGGGAGAGCCTGCCACGGTTGGTAAAATACCGTTTGCTGTTATTTTTCCGGAGCGTTTGAAAAATCCTCGTTTAGCACCCGAGCAGGATTGGCGAGTGGCATTGTCTGATGATATGTTGTTGGTGTATGATACTTGGTTCGAGCCGGGAAAGACGTATAAATTGGTCTTGTTGGTGGATTAAAAAAATTAATATTTTAGAGTTATTCGTGATGAGAAGGTTTATACTATTTATTGTTTTTTTTGCGGCTTGTATCGCAGTTCGGGGGCAGGGGGGCGTGAATTTTGAAATTCTTACTTTTGAGGAGGCTTTAACGAAAGCGAAAGCGGAGAATAAATTGCTTTTCGTGGATTGTTATACGACTTGGTGCGGACCTTGTAAGTTGATGTCTGAAAAGGTATTTCCCGACGCAAAAGTGGGCGAGTTTTTTAATCCGAGGTTTGTTGCCGTGAAGTTTGATATGGAAAAAGAAGAGGGGAAGAAATTCGGTCAAAAATATAATGTTGCAGCCTATCCCACGTTTTTCCTTATCTTGCCTGATGGTTCTATACAACATAAGATTTCTGGCGCATACGAGGCAGATGAATTTATCCGATTGGTAAAAGAAGGCATAGAGGGTACAGAATCATTAGGAAATTGGGAGGAGAAATTTCGTACCGGAGATCGAGATAAGGCATTTTTGTTTCAATATCTTCAGAAATTGAACAAGTTTAATGAATGGTCAAAAGCGGTGGTGGTGGTAGATGAGTTGTTGAAAGTGGCAAGTGATGAAGAAAAGGTATCCAAAGATTATTGGTTTATTTTTGGTAATTCGCAATTGAGTCCTTCCGATTCCAAAGCTTTTAAATTTTTAAGAGATAAACGAGAAAGATTTTACGTAGCGATTGGTCGTGAAGAGGTGGATAAACGATTGGGAGAAGATCTTTGTAATGAAATTTTGGCTATAATGGGAGGGGAGATGGTGAATGTCGGAAGTAAGCGTTTGAAGGCGATAGAGAAAGAGCTCAAAAAAATGAAATTGGTGAACGAGAAAAGTTTATTAGCTTCTTTGGAAATCGCTAAGGTGGTGGAGGGTGGTGATATTGACGAATTGTTGGATGTGTGTGAAAAAGAGATACCTATTTTACAAGGTGACTCTCAATTAGCACTTTGGGTGCTTTTTCGTTTAGCTGGTCCATTTTTGCAATATCAAGATTGTCCTTTAGCTTCGGCTACTCCCGCTCAAAAGGCTCGGTGGGAGAAGATTATTCAATTGAAGAAAAATAATTAAAACGAGGAGGAGTGTTTAACTCTCCTCCTCGTTTTAATTATTTAA
Source organism: uncultured Butyricimonas sp. (assembly GCF_959596855.1). Lineage (NCBI taxonomy): Bacteria > Pseudomonadati > Bacteroidota > Bacteroidia > Bacteroidales > Odoribacteraceae > Butyricimonas > uncultured Butyricimonas sp. The sequence continues at coordinate 16,672 of NZ_CAUFYA010000029.1, read as the reverse complement.
TATCTATCTGGATAATAGGTTGTTGTTGTACTGTGTCAAGAGGAATGGCTCTGTATTTGACACGGGCAAAATTGATCTTATTTAAATCTATACTACGGATTGCACTGTCGTGCATCGTGCGGTAGTAGATTACCCGGTGGGTCATGTCGGTTGCCGAAGTCCATTGCGTGGCGCTAGGTATGTCAATGGGGTTTGTGTTCGGTGAATATTCAATCCCGATAGGAATGTCAAAATTATTTAGAATCTGGAAACATTGAAGAACGGTTTTTAAGCCTGACTCTTGTTGGGGGGCGGTGGCTTGGTAAAAAGCGGCACGCACGAAACGAGAGGGGGGAGTGATATCTCCCGGTATTCCTAGAAATCCGCTACCGTTGCCGAAGGAGGAAAGTTTTATATCGTTCAGTTGTTGTGGAGAAGCCATACCGGGGAAGAGATTGACGTAATTATTAAGATTGGTCATTTGCCATTCGAATCCCGGAGCGTTGGTTAGTACTCCTAGTTTATTCTCGTAAAAGATAGGTTTCTCGTTAATGATTTCGAGAACTACTTGGTGTCCGGAAGGATCGGCAAAACGCCAGTGCACGGTGGAGGCTTGTGGGACGATGCCAATAATATGTACTTTTTTAATGGCCTCTTTTACTTCGTCGATATTTTTGCAACTGCCTAGTATCCAGGAAACGAGTTGTAGGTCGGATATACTTGTCGCTTTTTGGTTCGGCTCGAACGCTTCGTATTTCCCGTAATGCGGGAAGTAGAATAACCCGGCAGAAAGCCCGGCTTCGTTAAGACCTTCTGCTACAAACTCTTTTTGTTCTACGGCTAGACCGACGTAGCCGTACCGGGCGGTGAATGGCATTCCGTCAATCCCGTCGGGCGTGTAAGATTGTTGTTTGAAGCCTCGCGGTACGATAACGTATTGGCTGTTGAGGTTGCTGCCGCCCCATTCGATGGTACGAGCCACGACACGGGAACCGTCTTTAGCGGTAAAAGATATTCCGGTGCAGGCTTTTAGGAATCGCGGTTGCAAGTTTATGGCGATAAAGAGTGCCAGTAAGATTTGTAGTTTATGTTTCATAATTGTAAATGATTTGTATTTTTTTGTAATACGGGAAAAACGAATTTCTGTTTCAAACGGATGGATACTCAAAATTTATTCGCATATTTGCTACGCTTTGAGGTGAGTAAAGAAGCAGTTATGAACAGGAATTACAGTATTATATTGGGTAACGGTACACGTCTTGATTTCAAGAGCGTGTTCAATCAATATTTCAATACTTTAGTTCTTTTCGCTGGTCGTTATCTGGGAGAGAGGGAAGAATGTGAGTCACTGGTGCAGGATACTTTTCTGGCTTTGTGGGAGAATAGACGGGAATTTCCGGATGAGGTTTCGGTGAAGGCTTATCTTTATACCACGGTGCGCAACAAGGCGTTGAACGTGTTGAAGCATCGTAAAGTGGAGCGGGAATACGTGAATGATATGCTACGGGAGGAGGACACCGAACTTTATTACATGAAGTCGGTGATAGAGGAGGAAACCCGACGGTTGATATTCACGGCGATTGATTCTTTGCCCGAACACAGCAGGAAAGTATGCTTGTTGTATATGGAAGGAATGGATAATCAGGAGATTGCCGAGGAATTGAAGATCACGTTGAACACGGTGAAATTCCATAAAAAGAATGCCTATAAATTGTTGCGTGAGAAATTAAGGGATAACTTCTATCTTCTTTTTTTTATTTAAGACATTCCAAATTTTTTTCTCTTTTTCACTACCCGTTTTTTCTTCTCGGTTGTTTTTGTAGTGTAAATGCAATAAATATATGACAAAAAGATATATTCAGATAGCGGATTTAATCTACAAAGTAAAAATAGGGATTGCTACCGATGAGGAAAAACGGGAGTTGTTCGCTTGGGTGGATGAGTCTGATTTTAATCGTCAGCTATTTGACGAGTTGTTCGAGGGAAGTGCGTTGAGCAGGAGTTATGACGAGTATCGTGCGATTCACCGGGAAGAGGTATGGCGTCGGTTGGAGCAACAAATTGCGCCCCGTCGCCGGAACTTGTCGTGGCGATGGATTGGTTACGCGGCTTCCGTGATTGTGCTGGTTGCGGCGGGATGGTTCGCCGTTATGATGACGGGACGGGTAGATGAGCAAAAGGAGGTGAAGAAGGTGGTGGCGATAGTACCGGGAGAGCGGAAAGCTATTTTGCATCTGGAGACGGGCAAACAAGTTGTCTTGGGAAAAAATAGCGGTGTGATTGTGAACGATAGCCTATCCGGGAAAATAGAGCAAATAGACAATACTTTGGTTTATCAAGCGGAAACCGATGTGCAGGCGGAAAGGTTGAATGTGCTGGAAGTCCCGAAAGGGGGAGAGTTTAACGTGACCTTGGCTGATGGAACGAGGGTGTGGCTGAATGCCGGGTCGAAGTTGACTTATCCGGTTGCTTTCGTGGGGAATGAACGGCGGGTAATACTTTGGGGTGAGGGGTATTTTGAAGTAAAAAAAGATGATACGAAACCCTTCCGTGTAGAAGTAAACGGGATGCAGGTAACGGTGTTGGGTACTTCCTTTAACTTGAAATCGTTCCCTTCCGACGAGCGGACGACCGCTACCTTGCTAAGTGGAAAGGTGGAGGTAAAAACACTATCGGAGAGCGTGATACTTGAACCGAACCAACAGGCGGATTTGATTGTCGGGGAAAATAAACTGGAGGTACGGGAAGTGGATGCCGAGGCGTATCGGGCATGGACGAAAGGACAGTTTGTCTTCCGTCGCGAGCGTTTGGAGTCTATTCTGGACGATGTCGCGCGGTGGTATAACGTGACTGTATTCTACGAGCAGAGCCGGGCGAAGGATATTTTGTTCTCCGGTACAATGGAAAGATATTCCGATATTGCGGAAACTTTGAGGATGTTGGAAAAAACAGGTAAAGTATCATTTACAGTGGATGAACAGAAAATTATTGTGAGAATTAGATAAAAAACAAAGACGTGCGCCAACACGTCCTTGCTTAAAGTTTCATGATTGTTTGCTTGCGCCAACAAGCTTGCAATCGGGTTTAACCTTAATAATTAGTACAAAACTATGAAAAAAAAGCGAGAATCGAGTTTTCTCGGCAGGAGAAAAATGCAAATTACTTTTTTGAAAATGAGAGTGACAGTGTTATTACTTTTGATGAGCGTTCTGCAAAGTATGGCAGGAGCGTATTCCCAGACAGCGAAATATGATATTTCCGTGACGGGGGGAAAGTTGGAGAGTGTATTCAAAATGATAGAACAGAAGGGGGAATTTACTTTTCTGTACTCTATCGAGGATGTGGATCATATTTCAGCTATTGATATTAACGTGAAGCAAGCAGATTTGAGAGAAGTGTTGGATATCTGTCTGGCTAAAACGAAATTGACTTACGAGATTAACGGACGTCTGATCGTGATTCGGGCGAAGGACGAGGAGCCGGAAGATAAAATGTTAGTCATTAAGGGTAGCGTGAAAGATAAAAACGGAGAGCCCTTACCCGGCGTGACAATTATCGAAAAGGGAACGAGTGTCGGGGTGGCTTCCAACGTGAAGGGAGAATTTACTTTCACGACGGTAAGAAGAGATAGCGTCACTCTTTTATTCTCGTTCGTGGGAATGAAAACGGAACAAGTGGTATGGCACGGGCAGAAAGAGTTGAACGTGGTGTTGGAAGAGGATGCCCGTGAAATGGACGAAGTCGTGGTAACTGGTTACCAAACTGTCAAGAAATCCAATATGGCAGGTTCCGTGAGTACGATTAGTGCGGACGAATTGGTATTGAACGGAACGCAGTCATTGGAACAGGCATTACAGGGGAAGCTACCGGGTTTGGTCATCACCAATCAAGACGGTTTGGTGGGAACCCGCCAGAAAGTGCGTGTCCGCGGTACTTCTACTCTTTTGGGTAGCCAAGAGCCGGTTTGGGTGGTTGACGGAATTATTCAGCAAGACCCGCTTCCGTTTAAGACAGAGGAGTTTACTTTGTTCGGAAACAATCAGGATAATATTGATGTGATCCGTAATTTCGTGGGTAGTGCCATTGCTTGGTTGAACCCGTCCGATATTCAGGATATAACCGTGTTGAAAGATGCTTCAGCGACAGCTATTTACGGTGTGAAGGCGGCGAACGGTGTAATTGTGATCACGACGAAGAGAGGGCAGCAAGGAAGATTGTCGCTTAATTATAGCGGCAACTTTTCGGTCGGCTCCAAAGTGACCTATGATAAGATGAATCTGATGAATTCCAAGGAGCGTATGGATGTGTCGAAAGAGATTTTCGAGAGAGGTTTGGTGGGAAGTCAGGCATTGACTTCCGTGGGATTCGAGGGGCTTATGCAACTTTATTTGCAGGAAAAAATCACTTATGCCCAGTTTAACGAGGGGGTGAAAAAATTGGAGGTTACGAATACGGATTGGTTCGATCTTTTATTCGAGAACCCGTTTAGCCATAAGCATAACCTGAGTATTTCGGGAGGAAGTGAAAAGACTTCATATTATGCATCTTTCGGTATCACGAAGAATAACGGAACCGCCAAGGGAAATGATTCGGAGAGTTATTCGGGAAACGTGAGTTTGAACACGTTGTTGTGGGATAAACTTCAAATAAATGCCGGACTGGCGGGAAATGTATCTAAAACAAGCGGTTTCAATAAAGTAGCGCCTTACACTTACGCGTCAACCACCAGCCGGGTGATTGAGGCTTATGATGATCAGGGTGAATATTTTTACTACACGGCTCGTAATGGTGGCAAATATAATGTACTGAACGAGTTGGAAAATACCGGGAATGAAAACACGACAAATTCCATTAACGCGAATTTGCAAATGACGTTAGAAATCTTGAAAGGATTGAAGTTCGAGTCTACCTTCGGGTACAGTTATTCGTCTTCTTACGGGGAGGCGCACGCTACCGAATATTCGAATTATATCGCTAATATCCGCGGGTACGAGTTCGGCGAATACTTGTCTTCGGATCTGGATTATAAGATGTCGAGTTTGCCTCATGGCGGTGAATTGTCTATTACAGAGAATAGAAAGTCAAACTACACGTGGAGGAATCAGTTTTCATACGTGAAGAATTTTGGTACTCATTTAATTACCGCTATGGCTGGTCAAGAGGTGACGAGCGCAAAATACGACGGTTTGTCGCAAACACTTTACGGCTATATACCGGGACGCGGTAAGATTGTGGTCAATCCTCCTCTGACGACACAGAATACTATGGGAGATTTACGGGAGAATACACTTTACAACCAAATATCCACGAAAATCTCGGATAGCAAAATAAACACGCTTTCTTTTTATAGCGCTTTCACGTACACGTATGATGAACGTTACGTGTTGAATGCCAGTATCCGTACGGATGCATCCAATCGTTTCGGGCAGGATAAAAGTGCCCGTTATCAACCGGTATGGTCTGTTGGTTTGAGATGGAATATGGGACGCGAGCGTTTCCTAGAAGGACAGGATATACTTAACGAGTTCAGCATCCGTGCTTCTTATGGTTTCCAAGGAAACGTGAGTGAAGGTGCGGGACCGGATTTGATAGCTTATATCCCGGACGGTTCACAAGGAATCAGTGATGCGACGGGTGAATATTTGCTTAAAATCAAGAGTTTGCCGAATCCGAAATTGAAGTGGGAGAAGAATAAAACGACGGATTTAGGGGTGGATTTCGTGTTCTGGAAGAATAAGATTTCCGGTTCTTTCGAGTATTACTGGAAAAGAGGAGAAGATATTATCGTGATGAAGGAAGTTCCGTTGGAAAATGGAGTTGCTAACATGCCGATGAACGGAGGAACGATGAAAAATTCCGGTTGGGAAATTAGCTTGAGTTTCGCACCCGTGCGGACGAAGGATTTCGTGTGGTCAGTGAGTTTCAACACGTCGAAGAATTACAATAAGTTGACGAGCGAGTTGGCTTCAAACGAAAGTTGGCAGGTGGCAAAGTCCGGGACGTTGCATAAGAAAGGGTATCCGGTTTCCGGCTTTTGGGCTTTTGAATTTGCCGGACTTTCGGCGGAGAACGGGAATCCCGAATTTAACCTGAGTGGAATGGAAAACAATATTCTGGCAGAAACGGATGCGACGCAATACATGAAATATATGGGTAAACTGGATCCGGATTTAACGGCAGGATTATCGACCTCTTTTCGTTACAAAACGTTGACGTTGTCTGCATCGTTTAACGTACAGTTGGGAGGGAAGAAATTTTTAGCGCCGATGTTTGATTCGGATATGACCAACACGACGCCGAATGAATATAATAATCTGCCGAAAGACCTCGTGAAGAGGTGGAGAAAGCCGGGTGACGAGAAAAACACGAATATTCCTTCATTGCCGGAGTATAGAAGAGTCTCGATAGAATTACCTTCCGGTTCGGATTTACTTTATCGGATGTACAATTTCTCGGATATCCGGGTTGCCAAGGCTTCTTTCCTGAGATGTAATAATATTTCGTTGGATTACAATCTCCCCTCATCGCTGGTTTCGAAGTTTGCCCAGAATGTAGGTTTGTCTTTTTCCGTTTCCAATCCGTTCATTATCGTGAGCAAGGATTTCAAGGGAAAAGACCCGGAAGTAGCCACAGGTTCACAGCCTATAAGCCAGAACTATACGTTTAGTGTAAGAATGAGTTTTTAATAAATGAAAAGAGAGTATGAAGTATAAAATAATTATATGGGGTGTGCTACTCGTGTTTGGTTTAAGCGGTTGTAGCGATTTCTTGGAAGAGACAAGTCAGGACGAGATTCGCCCGACGACGGTGGACGATTTGATTCAATTGATGACTGGTGAGGTTTATCCGATGAATTCTTTTGAATGTCCTTATCTGGAACTATTGACTGATAATGCCAAATGTAACGGGATGCAGAATCAGGATCAATATAGAAGTATACTGGAGAATGGTCGTTTGATATTTTCATGGGACGAGAAAATGTATGAAGATCTGGTTAATCTGAACGGGATGAACTCGTGGGCGAAGTTCTACACGAGAATTATGGGTTGTAATACCGTGTTGGAATATCTGGATCGTGTGAAAGGGGAGCAGGCAATGAAAGAGAATGTGCGGGGACAGGCGTTGGTGATGAGGGCGTGGAGTTATTTTTTTCTCGTGAATCTCTATGGATTGCCTTACACGGTGGGTGATCCTAAAGTAAATCCGGGAGTTCCCTTGAAGCTGACGATGGAGGTTGATGACCGTTATTTTACCCGTTCTTCCGTGTTCGAGGTGTACGAGCAAATCGAGGGTGATTTGTTGACAGGCATTAAATTGATGGATGAAAACCGGCAGAACGTGACTTTATACAAGGCTTCGCCCTTGATGGCGAAAGCGCTTTTGTCCCGCGTGTATTTATACATGGGAAAATGGGATGAAGCAGCGGCGTACGCGACGGAAGTATTGAACGAAAAGCCTGTGTTGACATCATTGGCGCAAGGAGCGGATTGGGATTATTATACTTTCACGCGACTCTTCGATTTGGATGTTAGCACAGAGGTATTATGGATTTACGAGAGCCAACAGGCAGTCCTTACTTTCTTCACTTATGGAGGTTTTGGTTATCGTCCCGCTTTTACCATGTCGGATGAGTTGGTGGCTTTGTTCGAGGAGGATGACTTGAGATTAATTTCCGAGCACGAGAGGGGAATAGACTACACGACCTATCAGACTTATTATTGTTTCGGTTACAAGGGAACGGGTACGGACAAGGGGTCAAAAGGGATTCGCACGGGCGAAGTGTATTTGAACCGGGCGGAAGCAAATATACAGAAGTACATGGAAACGCGTGATAACAGTTACCGCACGGCAGCTTTAGCCGATTTGAATACTTTGCGAGCGAGTCGCTATAACATTTTGGAAGCGGTATATGTCAATATTGAAGACCGGGCGGAGCTGGATGTATCGACGCCGGAGAACCTGTATAAATTCTATCAAGATGAGAGGCGTAGGGAGTTGGATTTCGAAGACCATCGTTGGTTTGATTTACGCCGGATGGGAATGCCTCGTATCGAACATAAATTCTTCGTCGAGTCGGAGAATGATGCTCGGGTTTTCGTGTTGGAAGCTAATTCCCCGTGGTATGTATTGCCTATCCCGAAGGAGGCAAGCGACCGTAATCCCTATTTACAACAGAATCCTCGTTAGTTGTCGAATTTTAAACAGAGCGTGTTATGAATAAAATAATAGGATATTTACTTTTAAGTTTTACAATAAGTATGTTCGCTTGTAATGACGAGCATAAGTTGAGCCCTTCCGAAGGGGATGTGTACGGTTATTTTGTACCGCAGGGTGAACATGATTATGATGATAAAATTGTTGACTGGAAGAATCGTTACAACATTTTCGCTTTGTACAAATGGAGTCCGAGAGATTTGTATTGGTCCCCGACGAAGTGGAATGAGGCGAAAGAGGATACCGATGAGAATGGTTATTCTTGGATAACAGGTTATTATGGAGAACAAGCAGACGAGAAGTACGTGGGACAACAATTGGATTTGATAGAGGAATTATTTCTGTCTTTCTATCCGGATTCCACTTTACAACGGTGTTTGCCTTTAAAGATGTTGTTATGCAAAGAATTAGAGCAAATTGATGGTTACGGGGAACGTCGGAAACTAAATATATACAGTAGCTTTGATCTTTTGGCATTTAACTGGGGGTCGGAGCGAATACTGTCTTTGTCATCCGGGGAGAAGGCTGAAATGAAGTTGGATATAAATTTGACCTTCTTGTTGAGATTGAAGAGTAACGATAAGATACCGGCATCGACGGAATTTTACAGTTATAGCAATTACGATACGGATATGACTTATGGTAACTATTACGAACGTGGTTTTGTCATGTATGATAATAATGATAAAACGAACACGGATTGGCGGCATTATCTGGAAGCGATACTCTTCACGTCGTATGATGATTTGACTCGTGAAGTAGAGGCTTCGGATGAATCCTTCCATGGTATACTGAATGACCGTAAAGACAAGTATGGATTAATTAGAAAAAAATACACGGCGATTATAAATCATTTCAAGGAATATGGAATTGATTTGCAGAAGATAGGCGACGCTGCTATCAATTGATTATAATTATGGGCTGTCCCGAGTATCGGACAGCCCATAAATAATAAAACTGACATATGTTGAGATTGGGAATAATGCTTCTTTTTTGGGGAAGTACGATATCTGTTTTTGCACAAACGGGATTCAGACTATCGGGTAAATTGCGTATGTTGAATCCCACGGAGATTCGGGTAGAAACGATAAACGGAGAATCCTTGTTAGCGGTTCAAGTCCCTCGAGATGGGGTATTTGCGACTGACGTCATGGATATAAAACCGGATTTGTATATCCTATGGATCGGGACTACGCGACAGGCGGTATACCTAACGAATACCGAAGTTTCGATTAAAGGATATTACGATGAGATGAAACCGGAGAACAGTTCTTTGAGTTTTTCCGGGATTGACGATTTCTTGGAATTGTTGAAATGGATGCCTGCGGAGAAAAGCCAAAAAAAGAAAACGATCAATCCGGAAGTAAAAGGGCGTTTACGGGGAACGATGTACAGTGCGTTGGCATATCTGTCCGAAATAGAGGCGTATGAACCGAACCAAATGTTGCTGGAACAAATCACGGGGGAAGATCGGGATGCTTTGACCGTGCAATGGTTGACGAAACGGGTGGATAGTCTGGCTCGATTTGCGGTAGGGGCACAAGCCTTCGATTTTAATTATGTAGATCCGGAAGGTAATATGGTTCGTTTAAGTGACTTTCGGGGGAAACTGGTGTTAATTGATTTCTGGGCTTCATGGTGCGGTTCTTGTAGGCATGAGATGAAAAGCCTTTTGCCGATCTATAACGATTTGAAAGGGGAGGATCTGGTATTTATCAGTATCTCGCTCGATAAACGGGAAAAGGATTGGCGGAAGATGTTGGAAATGGAGAATTTGCCTTGGGTAATGCTTTGGAATAAAGAGGGGTTCACGATTGGCGATGCCCCGAACGAGCTTCAAAAAGCCTATGGCTTCTATGGTATACCTTTTATCCTTCTGGTAGACAAAGAGGGTAAAATCCTTAAGCGCGGCTTACGGGGAGAGCAAGTAAGAGAGGCAATTTTAAAAGCCAGACGGGAATAATTTTAGATTTATGATTTTAGATTTTTGATTCCAGCCGCACGAGTAACTTTATATTTTTTTCGTATTGTATAACATGATAAATTCTGTAGATGATGAAAAAGTATTTTTTATTACTTGCGATCGGGTTGTATGCTTGTGTTGCGAGTGCACAACTGATAAAACAGGAAAGCCAGTCTCCGAAGAAACAAGCGGATCTGGATTGGTACAATTGTTCTTTCGAGGAAGACGGGGTGTACGGGGCAGAGATAAATAAAGCTTATGAATTTCTGAAAGGAAAGAAAATAAAGAAAAGACCGATAGTTGCGTTGATCGGAAGCGGGTTAGATGTGGAGCACGAGGATTTGCGGCAGGCTATCTGGGTAAACCCGAAAGAAAAGGCGGACGGTAAGGATAACGACAAGAATGGTTTGGCGGATGATATTAACGGTTGGAACTTCTTGGGCGGTCAGGACGGGCAAGTCATGGAAATACTGATGCGGGAGGGTGATCGGGAATTTCTGCGTCTGAAAGATAAATACGGGGATTATATCACGAGCAACGGGGAATTTTTCAAGATAATGGACGGGAAAAGAGTTAAAGTTCCGGCGCCGGAGAACTTGTCCGAGTATTCTTATTATAAGAATGTGGTTATGCCCGAATCCCAACTTGCCCGAATCTATGGCGGGTGGAATATGGCTTATGTTATAGAGGAATACGGGCAAAAGTTTAAAGAGGAATTGAATGCGAAATTTCCCGGACGGAAGATCTCGTTACAGGAATTTCAGACTTGTTATGACCCGAATGCACCACAAGATACGTTAAGAGATGTTACATTCACGCTTATTGCCACGGCATTCCAGCTATATAAAACCGATGACATTGATCTCGTGTACAAAACATTCGTGGAAACCAGTGTTGCCCGAAGTAAAGAATCCTACGAGGAAGCGTTGAAAGATTACGGTTATGATGGTCGTAAGGATGTTGTCGGTGACGATTATTTGGATATAAACGATAACAAATACGGCAACAGCGTGTTGCTGACATCCGATGCGGGTGCTGGGACGATGCAGGCGGGTATTATCGGAGGAAAAAGAGGTAACGGCTTAGGCGGTGACGGTATCATGGATGAGGCGGAAATCATGACATTGCGCGTATCTGCTTCGGGCGGAGAGCCGTACATCAAAGATATGGTGTTAGCCATCCGTTACGCGGTGGATCACGGTGCTGACGTGATCGTGTTACCTCAACAGAACACGTTGTATCCCGACGGGCAGAAGGCGTGGATGAGCAAGGCTTTGCGCTATGCTGAAAGCAAAGGAGTATTGGTGATTGTACCCGCGTGGGAATTATCTCAGGATCTGGCAAAACAGACGTTTTACCCGAACCGTCGGATGACCGGCGACAAGGAATTGACAAACCTCATGATCGTCAGCTCCTCGGACAAGGAGGGGAACCCGTCGTTGAACGCGAACTACGGGGCAAAGGAACTGGATTTATTTGCTCCGGGTATCGATATATACTCTACCTATACAGGTGATACATACCAAACGGGAAGCGGTGGCGGTCTGGCGTCAGCGTCCGTGGCGGGGGTGGCAGCTTTGATTAAGGCTTATTACCCGGAATTGTCGGGCTCTCAAGTACGTGATATATTGTTACAAAACGTAACATCCAGAAAGGGGGCAGAGGTAGAGAAAGGGATTCAAGTCGGTGGGAAACAGGCACAGGATTTATTCCTTTTCGATGATTTGTGCTTGTCGGGCGGAGTACTGAACGCTTACCGTGCCCTTGTGGCTGCCGATAAATGGAGTAAATAATTTATGATTTCAATATGAGGATAAGAAATAAGATAATCTTTTCATGGCTGTTTTTTATGATCATATATCCGGTGGCGGCACAGCAATATAAGGCTGTGCTGCCCTACCGGGTAATCGGGGGTAAAATGATCGTGGATATGGTAATGAACGGAACGCCTCGCTCTTTTATTTTTGATACGGGCGGGCGTACGGCTTTGACCGGAGAGATATGCGAGGAATTGGGATTGGTCGTGGTAGATTCTTTACAGGTAACGGACGTGAACAGTAACGTGGCAGCCTATCCGATTGTGGCAATCGAAAGTTTGCTCACTTCCGACGAGAAAATCAATTTCAGAAACGTGCCGGCGATGAAATTGCCGGAACCCTCGCCCTTCGAGTGTTTCCGTGCCGACGGGTTAATCGGTAGCGATTTGCTCGGGCGTATGATTGTCGAGATTGACGGGAAGGCGAAAACGGTCACGCTCACTTCTGCCGAGCGGGCTTCTGCGATATCATTGCGGAAAATGATTCCTTTCACGCGGTCGGGTATACCGGTTATAGCGTTGCAGGCAGGTGCGGGAAATAACATCGTCTGTTTGTTTGATACCGGATGTCCCGGCTTTTTTTTGTTGAAAGACACGGATTTCGAGGCATTGCAATCCGCTGCCGCGTTTGATATTCTGGCGGAAGGATACGGGGAAGGTTCCATCGGGGTTGCCGGAATGGCTGCCGCTAATGTATCCCGTCGTGTATGTTTTCCTCTGTTGTCCGTGGGAGGTACGAAATTTAGAAACGTGAGTGCCGAAACATCTACGCCGCCCTTTACTTTGTTAGGTATTAAATTGTTGGATTACGGTAACGTCACGCTCGATTATCCGCGTGCCCGCTTTTATTTTGAAGCTTATGAGCCGGAAAACGATCTGGAGAGCAAACATTATAACGTGGCGTTGCGGGTAAAAGAGGGCGAGTTGATCGTGTCTGTCGTGTGGGGCGATATGAAAGGCGTGGTCGAGGTCGGTGACAAAGTCACGAAGATCAACGGGAAGCCCGTGGGGAAATACGATTTCTGCGAGAGTATTATTAACGGGATTCCCGAGTTAAAAACGAAAAAGAAAACCAAGCTGGCGATACAGACCCGACAAGGGGAGAGAATAATCGTTTATCAAAAGGAATAGCGTATGCGGAATATTAAAATATTACTTGTGTTTCTCAGCATCGCGTGTTTATATTTAAATGGGAACGCGCAGCAAAATACGAAACGGGTATGTGACACGATTCATTACGAGTTCATCCGCGAGAAAATCATTATTCCCGTGACGGTAAACGGGGTGACCGTGAAATATATCGTGGACACGGGCGGGCAGACAGGCACGGTGAGAGAGTACGCTGCGGAAATGAAAGCGATGCAAGGGATGGGTGTCCGCGGGGTTTCAGACGTGAACGGGATGAGCCTTTCTTACGAGGAAGCCGTTTTAAAGGACGTGCAGTTAAGCCCGAATTATAAATTGGCTCAGATGAAGAGTATCATTTTCCCGCCGAACGGTTTCTTTCGTGAACTCGGGGTTGCTGGCATACTCGGGAGCGACGCTTTCGCGCAAGCGGTTGTCACCTTTGATGCCCGGAACAAGATAATGATCATCAACTACCCATACCGTCCCGCGGGGTTGAAGATTACGGACGGTGTGCCGTTTTACCCGGGTGGTGCCAATCACTCGATCGTGGATGTTGATTTCGGGGGAATCACCCGCCGTGTGTTATTCGATACCGGTGCCAGCGGATTGTTATCGCTTTCCGCCGATGATTACACCGGGTTAAAAGACAATGCGGGCAACTGTTTGTTGGGAACGGCTAACGGGATAAAAAACGTCGGTATAGGCGGCTTTGACTTGAAGAATACCGCGGAAATGAGTAAGGTCAGAATCAACGAGGTCAACTTTACGGGAAAGAAATTCACGAACATGGAGAGCGTCACGATCAAAATGGGAATGTCTTTGTTGGGAGTGGAGATGTTGCAATATGGCAAAGTGGTGATAGATTATGCCCGTGACCGTTTTTACTTTTTCCCTTATGAAGATACGATCGAAGATTTGTCCGGCAGGTTAAAAACTTGGAACGTGGGGATATTGCCCGTGGGAGGCCATTTCGAGATTACGACGGTATGGAACAGCGTGCGGGAACAGGTTGCGTTGGGAGATCATGTTATTCGGGTAGACGGGAAAGATTTGTCCGGGTTGAAACAAAGTCAGTTTGAGATAGATGCTTTGCTCGATGCTATTGAAGGGGACAGCACCGAAATCGTAATCTTGAAGGACGGTAAAGAAAAGAAAGTTGAAATTAGAAAATTCTAAGACCTATGAAAAGTAAAATATTTATGTCGTTGGCAATCGTGTTACTCCCGTTATTGACGTTTGCCCAATCCAAAAATACCGCAACTGAGGTAAGGGATTATCGGGAAACGGACGGTAAAATCATTATCGAAATGGTCGTCAACGGTGAGCGGGCGGATTTCGTGCTGGACTTGTCCGGTCATAATGCCATCTTACCGGAATATGCCGAAAAATTCCATATAGATACCGCCTCGAAAGGTGATTTCCGTTACGATACATTTTTGTACAAAAAAGTCCCCACTGCCGGAAGCGTTTCCATCGGCACGATGGCTTTCGGGAACAACGTGTTCGGGAACAATGTATCGGCTTTCGTGTTGGAAGAGCAACCTTATTTGCGGAAACTTGGAGTGGCGGGAATAATCGGGGGTGCGTTGTTCCAAAATGTCGTGCTGACAATCGACAGCAAGCGGAAGAAGATCACGACCTCCGTACCTTACCGTCCCTCGTACATGAAATTGGATCATCGGGCGGATATGAGCACGCTGCCGGGAAGTGTGGCTACATTTCTCGTAACCCTTGACGGTATTGCTTTGTCGTTAGTATTTGATACTTGGAACAATGGAATGTTCACGTTGACTCCCGCCGATTATACCAAAATAAACGGTACGACCGGAAGTTCCGCTGAATTGTTCAACAGTTACGCAGAAGCCGTGACCACGAATGACACGAAGTTGGCAAAGAAGTGTACTTTCGTGAAAAATGATTTGCCCGGTGTACTCGTGTCGGAAAATAAGGATTTACCCTGTTCCGTGCTGGGGACCGGGATATTGAACGAGGGGATTATTTCTATTGATTTTCAAAAACAGAAAGTGTATTTCCAATCTTTTGACTTGGCGGAAGTGAAGGATGAGGTACAATCCGGGATGGAAGTAACGGTAGAAGCGGGTAAACTGAACTCGATTACCCGTGATTATTTTCTCGAACACGTGTATGATTACCGTGCGGATAAAGAGTTCGTTTTCAAGGGCGACAAACCTGTCGTGATTGATTTCTGGGCGACGTGGTGTGGGCCTTGTATGCGATTGATTCCCGAATTGGAAAAGATGGCGGAGAAATACAAGGATAAAGTTATATTCTTGAAAGTGAACGCCGATCAAGAGAAGGAATTGTGCAGTATATTCAACGTGGTGGCACTGCCGACTTTGTTTTTTATCCCTGTCGGGGGTAAACCGATTATAGAAACGGGTGCTTTACCGGAAAAATACGAGAAGATTATTCAAGAACAGTTATTGAAGTAGGTGATGTCTAATTGTTCACACCAGACTTACGCATGCGAAGTTTGCATGGATTTTGGGGGTTATGTTTGTAATAGACATAGCTCCTTTTTTAATTGAGTCCCGTTTCCCCTGTTTTAAGTATTCGAACGGGCAATACTTGAGGAGTAATGTGGTCGCACGTTTGTTATAGATACAGTGTAGAAACGCTTCGGGGTATATCTACAACGGAGCAATAACGATAGAACACTGGGTGAAGGTGCTTTACCGGAGAGATACGAGAAGATTACGTGTAAAATCTGCCTAAGGGTGTCACGCTAACGGGTAAACGGGTGTAAACCTGCCGTAAACGTGTCGTTAAATAGGCCTGTCGGGTTAAGACCAATTTATGGGCAGGTTAAGGGCAGGTTAATGCGAGGCGTGATACTGCTGTCCCCCCGTTTTTCGGCTTTTGAATCACGGTAGATAATAATTGCTCTTGAAATAATAAAGGATTTTACATCTTGCCTAAGATAGTAAAAAGCGTGTTACTCTACACGAGTAACATGCACGCGGGACTGACCGGGAACGGCAGTCCCCTCTTTACTCTAAAAGACTTGAATATCAATCTCTGCGGCAAGCAATGGTTTTACATTTTCTACGAAAGCTTGAAAATGAGCGGTGCTGCAATGATAGTTAAATGCTTCTTCATTGGTATATTCCTCGTATGCTATAAACCGGTTGTTTTCCGAAGTGTCTTGATATAAACTGTAAACCAGATTGCCCGGTTCTGCTTTAGACAGCTCGGTCAGTGGCGAAACGAGTGCAATGAATTTATTTTCCTTTCCCTTGATTACTTGTATTTTTGCGATTACTACTTTCTTCTTTTCCATGTTTTTTATTTTAGATTTTCATCGGTTTGTCGCAACCGACGGGGGAGTAAATAATTTGAGAAATAGCGGAACTGAATAATAGTTCTATAAAACAAAAAAAGCAGTCAAGAAATTGACTGCTATCCCTGAGCTGTTATCGGGATTTGAACCCGAGACCTCTTCCTTACCAAGGAAGTGCTCTACCCCTGAGCTACAACAGCAACTGAAAGAACTTTACTTTCTTGAGCCTCTTGTCGGATTCGAACCAACGACCCCGAGATTACAAATCACG
>NZ_CAUFYA010000028.1:0-66102 GCF_959596855.1 uncultured Butyricimonas sp. | reverse complement strand
CCTCTGTTACCGTGATAAATCCTTGTTGTACCCACAACCTGTAATCCACCCGATCTGCTTTTTGCTTCACTTTCGCTTCCGGAACCCAGAAAAACAAACGCAAAACTGGATGTTTCAAAGCCGGGAAAAACAAAGCCAAGGCTGTTATATCATCCGTACTTGATAAATCTAACCCGGCATAACACTCTTTCCCCCTCAAATCCTCGTCCGTTGTGCCAAAATTATTCGCTTGAATCACGTCATCTGGAATCCACACCGTCGGGGCATCTACCCACATGTTCAGATTCTTCGTTTTAAACTCCAGTTCTTTGGATGGATCGTTCAACACCGCGGTAAATTCGCTCTGCATAAACTCGGGTTTCACCGAGATACCAAGGTTAGGAATCGCCTTCCCCCATTTGCTGGAATCTTTCCAGTCATCCCCCTCGTCCATGGAGAAGATCATCACGAATCGGTCGTGCTGAACTTTCGCCCCTTTCAAAATCTCCACGTTTACTTTTCTCACCCCGAAACAAGGCAGGGAGAGATTCAAGCCCGCTGTCGTGATAATAAAAATCAAGGGTTGGCGCCTTGCACCCATACCGGAACGAATCACGTCATAGATTTCAAGAGTAGGCCATTTATGAAACTCGTCAATGATCGCCCCGTGAGGGTTAAAGCCATCCTTGTTTTTCGTATCCTTGGAAAGAGGCTTGAAAGTTGACCGAGAACTTTCCACCGCAATCGCCTTCTTGCTTAACAACGTCCGCTTCAACAAGGGTGTAGATTGCTCGATCATTGCCACCGCCGCATCCCAACACACCTTCGCCTGCTCTTTGTCAACCGCGGCACTAAACACCTGTGCCCCTTGTTCATCATCCAAATAAAGCAAGTACAACCCGATCCCTGCCGCTAACAAGGTTTTACCGTTTTTGCGGCTTACCTCCACGTAAGCGGTATTAAACCTTCTTACTCCACCAACCTTTTTCCAACCGAAAAGGGAAGCAATTATAAAACACTGCCAACCTTCCAATATCAATTCTTTACCCGCCCATTCTCCTTGATAATGCCGTAAGAGGGTAAAAAAAGATAACGCTTTCATTGCCGCTTTCTCGTCCCAATAAATTCCCCGTTCCACGGAGTATTTTAGATCATCAAGATGGCGTTGTACCGCCAACTTTTCCAGTACCCCTGCATTTCGTTCCCCGGATAGGACCTCATCAATGTACCGTTGCATTTTCTTTACATATTCCTTCCCTCTACCCATGATTACATTTCGTTTATATTATCAAACTCGTCCTTTTCTTCTTTCGGTTTTTCCTTCACCTTACTTGCTGAAGCCGGAGTTACACCCAACTCACACGCCAACCGGATGGCATTAGCGTAGTACTCGTTCGCCATCTTATCCAAGGGGTTCCGGTATTTCTTTTCGCCAAACTTCGTGTACTCCGTCAATATCCGCCCCTCGTTTTCCAAAACTTCTTGCGCCTCCATGTATTTTCCCATCTCCCCGGCATACATTATCACGGCGTTTATATTTACCACATCAAGGATTCCTTTTTCCGCCAATTGTTGTGCAGTGATCTTGTATATCCTTTTCGAGTGGTTATTGAAGTACTTCGGGGGATTGGGAATTTTTGTTATTCTCTCGAACCTCACTTCATCCCTCATCCGACAAGGTTGGTCCGTTCCTTTCAACACTTTAAGTTCATTCGATATTGGTTTTCTTCCTGCCATATTACCCCCTTTCTTGAAAACTCTCAATTTTGCACGTACACAAAAAAGGGTTTGCGTGTGGTCTTAAGGTTCTACCTAAAAAGTTTTTTACCCCCCTACCCCTAAACGAGTTAAAAAACGACCTCTTTTGATAGATTTCATCTATAATATTTTCCATTTTAACAAATTTTAAATCTACATAAAATTATATCTTTAATAACCATTGACTATTTTTTCAACGTGAATAACAGTTTATCTTATCGTTTTTAGCACTTCTTAGAACAATTCATCCAACCGTCGTATTGCTGCATTATCCATTCGCTTCTCGGCGTCTATCGCCCTTAAATAGACTCGTGTAGTTTCTATGCTCGCGTGTCCTAGCATCTGTTGTACATCATAAATACTTGCCCCAGCTTTGAGGGATAGAATCGCGGCGGTATGCCGAAGAGAATGACAAGTGTAATGTTTGTCATCCAATCCTATTAGACATAGATACTTCTTTACCATACGAGATATAATAAAGTCGCTTAATCCTTGGCTAGCATAACCTTTCTTATGAGTGATAAACAACGGGCTATCCTCGTTCATACTGTTGCGACAAACAAGATAATCATGTATGACATCCAACACCTTATCCGTTACCCCGATACTGCAACTCTTATCAACCTTCCCCTTGCGTTGTAAACGAATTAACGCACGTTCCCCGTTCGTTATATCCCCGACTTTCATCCGGCAAACTTCAACACGCCTAACACCAGTACGCACCATCAGGGACACGATAGCATAATCCCTTTTACCCACGATTGTATCCCTATTAATAATCCCGAGTAATTGCTTCACCTGTTCTGTTGACAAGTATCCTTTCCTGTACTCCCTATCTTTCTTCGGCGATTTTATGCCTAACGCTATGTTATCTTCATAAAATCCTTGTTGACAAAGAAAATCAAATAATTTCCGAACTACCGTGAGATACAACCCGATCGTGTACACGGATAGTTTCTCGTGCAACATATCTGACTTGTACCGGAGAATATCAGATTTCTTTAAGTGATAGAAATCAAGTCCATTTATAACTACCCAACGAGTGAAATAGTTAATAACCGACTTGTACTCCTTGCGACTTAAATCATTCACATCCTGATAGCTTAAAAATTCGCTAATTATCTCGTTTATTGACTTCATTTCCAACCTTCTCGTATTCTATCCTTACAATCTTCCTTAATACTCTCATTCCCCCACAGATGGTGCATATCACGCTATCGTATTCACGCTCTCGATCATTCCATTTTTTCGTGTAACCCTCGCCCCCGCAATGGGGGCAGATTACTATCTTCGTGTATATCTCCCGCTTCGCCATGCTACCTAATTGAATCATTTTACTCGCACAATCCATGATACAAGCTCATACAGGTGTACCCACCTTCCGGCTCGAACATATCTTCCATTCCCGCGTCATCCCGGTTCACGTAATCAAACACTTCTTGAACGGTAGGATATATTTTATTTTTACAAAATCTCACGGGTATGTATCCCGGCGCAAAGAATGACGATCCTTTGAGAGTTTCCATTTTCATCCGTTGTTCCGCTTCCATCAATCTCCTTGCCCCCCATTCGTCTTTACTGATTAACTTCACTTCTAACCTGCGACACATTACACACGGGTAACATCCTACCCGGGAAAATCCTTTACGATACAAGGGATTAGGTAATTGTCCAGCGGCAAGAATATAATCTATCACATTTTGCCCAGACCACCGGAATACAGGACGTGATACACTTGCATCGTTTTGTGCACACCATTTTAGCACGTCTTTTCGCCTATAATCTTGTTTCCAAACCTCTATTTTTTTCCCTTTACGCGTCTTTTTCACTCGCTCGTGATACTCCCCGAAGTAATTACACTCGTAAGGAAGTTTAGAACGCTCTTCACTTTCTTGCGCCCTAACTCCCTGTATTATTAAACAAGATTCATTCAACGAAAGTATGTAATCAATCATCGGTTTTATTTTCAATTCCGATGTACAAAATCGACGTTGAGAGGATGGGAACCGTGACCGCTTAATTGCCATATCAACAAAATCTGTATATTTTCTACTTTTCAAGATAACCAATTTCACCCTCATTTTTCGACAAGTACCCGTTACATGTTTATACGTATCCGGATGTTCCCACCCCGTATCGCAGAATACTGCTTCTATTTTATCTGATCCGTATTCTTGCACGGCTTTAATCAGGCACGCTTGGCTGTCCTTACCACCGCTAAAACTGACTAATATTTTCATGGTTCAAATCGTTTAAAAATAAATTGGATTTTCCATCTGAATAATAAATGTTTTGGCTTCATCTACCGTTTCAAAATCACGCCAATAAGCGATATTAACCCAAAACGGGAAATACCACCTCCAACATTCAACTTTGTAATATTTTCCAATTTCGCTCGGAACAATTCTATATTTCTTTTTCATGATTAAATCACTATTTATAGCTTAAAATTTTCACTTTATACATCACACCACCTAGCAATACATCAGACGGCAATATCCACCACTCGCATTCTCCATAAAGTTGCAAAAGCCGCTGAATACGATTAATCGTGGATTCATAGAAAAATTTACCATCAATCGAGATAATATTACCCACCACCCGCAGTAATAACTTTTCTTCCTCCACCACTAAACTTATTTTCTGGATAAAATCTTTGTATTTCATACCCCAAATAATTTTTTACTACCGTGTATCATAACACTTTGCTTTCATCTCGTCATACCATCCAGCAAGTCTTGCAATTTATTGCCTGAATTTTTTTCCATGTCGCGTAACACTTTACTAATCGCCAATGCCGCGAATGTCATTTTAGATTTCACGACATTTCCCCCCATCTCTTCAAAACCCAACTTCACGGGTTCCTCTATCATTTTTTCCCACATCTCGTCCGTCAATTTCAATCCAAGCAGAAAACAAGTTGATTGAAAACTATCCCTATCAAGTTCCATTTCTAGCTTAACCTTTCTCTCTTCCATGCGCTTACTTGTTTATCATGTTAATTTTATACCCTGTATCCTTCAAAAACATCTCTATAGCCGAAACGCTCGTTCTCTCTTCTTTCCCCACCTTGAACGTTCCGGAAATATTTCTTTTGTTACTCCATTCGGCAAAAGCCTTCGTTTTCAAGTATTTTCCCAGTAATTCAATATACTCGCTCGTTGGCATCTCTTTTCTTTGCCCGGATGGATTTATCAATTCAATCACCGAGATCATAAGCCGTGTCGTTTATCGTGTTTACCATTGTCAACTTGCCGGACGACACGAGATTCTCGATAGCAACCAAAACCCTCGCTCTAACTTCCGGAAGTAAATCCTTGTAATACAACACGTGTGTAGGTACAACCCCACGCTCCGCCTTGCTTTGTCGTACTTCATCGATTACTTGTATCACGATCTCTTCCATTTAACATTTTTTTATCCCGGTTACCTTTCTCGATATTGTGTCGCTGACAGATTGCCTGCCAATTCTCTTTATTCCAGAAATCCCCGCATAACGGGAAAGGAATAACGTGATCCACCACCTCCGATTCATGAATGATTCCTTCCGCCTCGCACAACTTGCAAAGCGGGTGTTCAGCCCTGAACGCCCGGCTTTCTTTCGTCCACCGGGACGTGTGATACTCCGGGGCACTTCTAACCCGGCGTTGCATCTTGTCGTTAGGCACTCGTTCGGGTACCCACGGACGCTTTTGTGGTTTAGGTTTTATTGGCATTTCTGTTATTTTATTCGCTTGTAAATAACGCTAGTATTATCCTCCCGTTGGTTAGCGAAACAAGACGGTACAACACCGTGACAATTACGCGGCGTGGCACCTCCCTTGAGCGTTTTCGTGACATCCCGTAAATCACAAAAATCACACGGGGAGTCCATCGAATTTCCCACCTTCTTTGCCACGATAACCATTCTCTCGCCATTCACGCTCACTTCGAAAGGTTCGTTCACTTTATTTTTCGATTTTATCATCACGCTTGATTTTATCGTTTTTATTCGTTTTAAGCAATTATATTTTCAAACCAACTACTTGTATCAAAACACCCAAAACAACATCCTAAAATCAAGGAAAAACACCTAAAACGGCATTCCTCCCTTGAACGGGTAAAACTTCGTCATACTCGGGTTGTGTCTAAAAAAAACATATCCCGTTTTCCCGTCCCTCTGTTTCGCCACGATCAACACCCCGACTCCTTTGGATGAAACCCGAGAATTCCCGTATTCAATATCTTCGATCTTGTAATACCCCGGGCGATACAAGAGGCAGATAACATCGGCATCTTGCTCTATCGAACCCGATTCCCGTAAATCCGCCAACATTGGCTTTTTGTCCGTCCTTTTCTCGCATTCCCGGTTCAACTGGGAAAGCATCACGAACGGAACTTTCAGTTCCTTAGCGATGATCTTAGCCGTCCGGCTGATATTAGAAACTTCCTGCTCCCGGTTACGGTTATTCTCAACTTGACTCCCTGTAAGCTGCAAGTAATCCACGACAATCAACCCGCATTTCCCCTTCTTGTGCATCAGCCGGGAGTGGTTCCGGATGTAGTTTATCGTTACCGAGGGTTTATCATCGATGTAAATCGGTAACCCCTGCAATCTCCCGGCAGCCTTGTGCAAACTCTCTATCTCCATGTCTGTCAACTCCCCGCTCTTGAAACGTTCCGCCGATATATCACACTCCGACAACAGCAACCTATTCGCCAATGACACGTCAGACATCTCTAGCGAGTACACGCACGCCGGGATTCCATTTCTCGCCGCCGCCTTTACCATGTTCAGCCCCACGGCTGTTTTTCCCATGCTCGGGCGTGCCCCGATCACGACAAACTGCCCCTCTTGCCATCCCCCCGTCATCTCGTCCAGCTCCATGAATCCCGTCGGTATCCCGGTAAACACTCCTTTTGCCCGGTTATCCCTTCTAACCTCGTAAGCCTCCAACGCCCCTTTTATCACGCCCCGGACGTGCTTCATCCCTCCCTCCCCGGCAACGATAGCGTTTATCCGGTCGATTTCCCCGTTAACGCCATCCATTACGTCAGCCACGTCAACCGCCGGATCATGGGCAGAACGTTTTATCCTGTCGCACGCCAACATCAATTCACGAGCGATATAACGTTGCTTGATAATCCGGGCGTGTTCACCGATATTCGTTCCTCCCGCTACCAAAGACGTCAACCCCGACAAGTAATGCATCCCCCCGTTATCCTTCAACACGACGTTATTCAGCATCCCTTGCGCCACCGTCAATAAATCCACCGGGCGATGAGAGGAATCCAACCGAACAATCTCGTTAAAAATCTCCCGGTGCACGGGAAGGTAAAAACAATCTGCCTGCAAAATCCCGAGAACCTTCGACAAGGCACCCGGTTCCACCATTATCGCTCCAAGTACCGCTTTTTCCAGCTCGATCGCCCGGGGCAACACCTGTTCCTCAATCGAATTTAACGCTTGTCCTTTCATTCTCGCTCGTGTTTAAAGATTCTACACCCGGGAACTCCGTTTCCCATCTACGCTGGTTCAACCAAGTTTTTAGATTGGCGAACGAGGGGACAAATTCACCCCGCTTTACCGCTTGTTCTCGCCAAGCGATTAATTTCTCCAAAGCCGGAAGCAAAACGGGAACGATTTCCCCAACGTGCCCCTTGTATTTTTTCACGAACTCGTTGAACTCGGTATCCAACCCTCGTTTCGATCCGGGATATTGCTTCCGGAAAATTTCAAACTTTTCTTTAAGGGAAGAAAGATCAACTTCCCCTTTAGGGGAGCGAGGGGGATTTTCTTTATTTATTTCTTTAATATATATATATTCTTTCTTTTCCTTTCCTTGTATAACTCCGTAATTCGAAGGTAATACGTTCGTATTACAATCGCATTTCTCGGGCAATTCCTTGACTTTATTCCATCTTGCCTCTATAGCCTTTTTAGCTGCAAGTGAACGTCTTAACCTAGCTCCATCCCACTCGCTCATTCTCCTCACCAAACTCTCGCTAAGAAACACTACCCCACCCTCAACAACAAATAATTGGTACCCCCTAATTACTGCCTCAATTTTTTGGGGGGTGGTATTATATTTTCTCGCGAGGGAGGGTAATAACGCCAACGGATATTTGTAATCCGCTTGATCTCGCAACACCTCTATCAGCATCCAGTATATGCCGTATCCCTCCATTCCCAGTTGATCTATCAACAAGGCACATTTCGGGTCATCTTTGGCGTTACTGTCATGCGTGAAATAATACGCATCTTTACTCATACCTGTAAACTTAATGTATTATCAACTTTAACTAATACGTCACATCCTATCCCTATCGCACACCCATCCTTTGTCCCCCTCGTCCACGGAAGTTCAGCGTCAAGCGTTCCCAACAAGTGATTGTACCTCCTTATCGGCTTCTCGTTGTAAAACTTTTGGCTTAACATTTCCTTCCGGAAATTCCGATCCATGTTGTATTTTTTCTTTTTCATAATACCGGTATTAGATTTCTGATTCTCGTTCATGTTGATAAAACTCGCACCTGTTCATTCTCTCGGACAAAGCAATCAAACGAGCAACTTCTAAACGAATCCTACAATTCCGATCCCCATCTTTAATCTCGGGAAGAAGCTCCCACTTTATCCAACTATCCACTACATCTCTCCCGTATATCTTGTATGCTTTATTTTTAGATATAAACGGGGCAGCATCACCTCTCTGCACGAGAGTTTCATGGACGGTAAGCTTCACGTCTGCAACCCTCTTGTCTAGAGCTGCTTTAATTTCTTTTAACTGCTGGGCAGTATATTCAGCTTGAGTCATAATTAAATAATCCTCACGTTAAATTACTCGCCTCCTTCTTTTTATTTCAACTCCACCAAGAGAGATGGCTTCCTTACGAACCTTTGTTGCCAAATCACTCTCGACATAACCTTTTAATGCAAGACGAACAGATTGAATTGTACATCCACACATTTTGGATAATTTTGTTACATCCCCGTACCTAACTAGAATTTCGTTCATTTCGTTATGTTTTTTAAGTATTAATTATTATGTTTGCAAATCAGTTCAAACATTTTCAAGTTGAATAGTAACTTGATTGTTAAGTTTGATGATGCAATATTACTGAATTTAATTCAGTAATCAAATACAAATACAGAAAATAATTCTGTATTTGTATTATTTAACAAAACAAAATGTACTTGAGAATATACACTAAAGTATAATTAAACAAATGAAAAAAACAAGAATACCTATAATAAAACACAGTAATACTAAACAAAGAATTAATAACACTTTTAATTCTTTTAAATCATATTCATCAATTTGCATCATAACCTACTAAAAATTAAACATATGAATGATAAAGTTTTTATTATATGCGTTGAACTTAATAGCCTCCATTCCATCACTACATTTGAAAACATGCTACGTTTTTTAGGTAATTACCAAAAAATATTACCAAACATTTATGCCATAAAACGTTCTCAATCCGAAACAAGTACATCTCTAAAAAATTATATACTACAACGTTTTTCAAACAATTGCCAAATTTTCATTATAAAATCAAGTATTGATGCATCATGGAACCTACCCATAAATATTGATAGCTGGTTGAAAACGAATATATAGGTATCATGGAAGATGTCAAAAAAAACGCCACACAACAACAATTAGAAAACAATCCAAATCTCGTTTCGGGAGATACTGGATATAAATCTTCTACAATTTGTGTCAATAGAATCGGACAAATTATTGTATATGAAGTAACAGATGCAGAACTAACTATTTTAGAAGAAGGCGACAATGGAGGTATATACTTAAATGTATCTATTGCTTTATTTTCTATATGCATAACCCTACTCACATCAATAGCAACGTGCGAATTTAAATCTGCAATAATAAAAGGTTTTTTTATTGCTTCTATTGCGATTTCTTTAATTATTGGAGTAATATTTCTAATCTTATACTCAAATTCAAGGAAAAAATCCAAAGATATGTATAAAAAAATAAGAAATAGAAACGAATAAAACACCTTATTACATCCCGACAATCATATATAGATTATCATAAAACATATTTCAACAATAAAACATCCATAAAACCATTTGTAATGGTACATCAAGTAAAAATACAGAAAATATTTCAGCATGACAACAAAAGAACGACTAATTTCATTTCTTCAATATCTAAAAATCAGCCAAGGTGCTTTTGAAAAAAAAGTTACTTTATCGACAGGTTTTGTGAATAATGTCGGAGATAGTATCAGAAAATCATCCCTTGAAAAAATAACGGCTATCTATCCTCAATTAAATACAGCTTGGCTTCTTACTGGCGAGGGTAATATGTTAAAAGAAGACACAGAAATTCCACACGTGGAAGAAGCAAGTATCGGCATTCCCCATATTGAGTCCGTAGAAGCATATTGCGGTCCCAGTCAAGGCTTTGATGTTTCCGTAATGAGAAAAGAATGTCCCGTTTACAATATCCCGGGAATGGAAGGAGCAGACTTCACGATTCGAGCCAAAGGACGAAGCATGATAAATCGTGAATACCCGGATCGTAGCGTCAAAGAAGGTGATTACATCGGGTGTGTTAAATGCCGTTCCGGTGTTGTTCGGTATGGCGAAGTTTACGCTTTAGCTACTTCCGAGGGTGTTATGGTTAAAATCGTACAGGAATCAGACAGAGAAGGCTATTTACTATTAGAATCTTTCAACAAGGAAGAAGGCTTCAAACCGTTTTACTATCCTGTTATAGATATTCACGACATGGCGTTAGTCGTGGCAGTGGCAAGTATCAGTAGATGGGCGTAAATACAAAACCAACTGATAATCAACAAATAAACAAAACTTTTAATACCAATATAAATCTCTACACAACAACAACCATTTTATTGACCACAAAAGGACAATAAAATAGCAGTATATGTTATATTTTTTCGTATTTTTGTCCACAAAAGGACAATACTATGAAATTACGGGTAATTAGAAATTTGGAAAATAGAGACATTGATCAACAAAAATCAATTCGAGATTTATTATATGATTATTCTGTAGAGCACAATTTATCCATACTTGCACTTTCAAAAATTCTTGATATTGATAGAAAAACAATAAAAGGAATAATGAATGGTTCTGTGACAGATTATAAAATCAATCATGTATTAAAAATAATGAATCTTTTCAATCTGGACTCAAAAGATTTCATGCTATTATGTACATCCAATATGTCCAAAGAAGAATTAGAGCAAGTAAATAAAACCAAAAAAATAGCATTCCTCTTGAACAATTTTGATCTAGAGGGGCTAAAAAAGTGTAAGATTATACATTCTATAAACCAATACGAAGATATCGAAAAAAGATTATGTGAATTTTTAGGCTTAAGGTCCATTTTCGATTATGGTGGAATAAACTCACTTTCTCCATTATATAGTAAATCCAATCACGGAAAAAATATCTCCAAACAAGAGAAAATGTTAAACTTCTGGCTAACATGCGCCCAAGAAACATTTTCAAGAATAAAAAATCCATATCAATACAATCGCGAATTTCTTATTGAATTTCTCAAGCAAGCAAAAAAATATACGACAGACACCAAAAACGGCTTCACGCTCGTTCTTTGCGTTTTATATCGTCTTGGAATCACGGTGCTAGTACAATCATATCTAACTCAAACCACGGCTTATGGCGTAAGTATGCTTGTAAACAACAAACCTTGTATAATCGTAACAGATCTTGGTAAAAGATATGATAAACTATGGCACACACTACTCCATGAACTCTATCACATCATAAACGATTACGAATACATCGAAAAAACTAATATTCATATATCAGACGCTGAAAATAAAGATATATTTGTTTCTGAAGAGGATGCAGATCAATTTGCTTCAGATGTATTACTCGGTCCAAAAACATTTGCAATTGCAGAAAAAGTAATTCAAATACCTTACAAAATTGATGTTATTGCCCAAAAAAGAGGAATCCACAATAGCATTATATATGGGCAATACCTTGACAAATTACCTCAATACAAGCAAAAAGAAGGCTTTGCCAAATACTCAAAATATTTATTAAAATCCGATATTGCACTAAAGAATATTATTTACAAACCAGAAGACTTTAGAACAATTCAAGAAGCAACATCCATATTACAAGAATTTTATAACCACAAAATATCATAACCATGGCAGTACGCAAAGAAAAACTAGAGGATTTCATTAACGCCGCAAGACAAATTGTTGAATCACAACAACACGATCAAGAAAAATTATTATTTGAAATAACTCAAGAAGATGATGCAGAAATAAAAGAACTCACAAAACTTATTGACGCACAAACTATCGAAGACCCAGACAAGTCATACGATTTATTTTATAACGGAATACAAGCTTTTCTATTAAAGATACTTCCCCAAGATACAAAAATCAGGAAACCAATACTTGAATTGAAATCAATATTCTTATCAGGTAAAGAAAAAGAAAATATCAAATACGGGAAAAGAGGGGCAGATTCACGAATGAGTTATATGGAAAGAATGGAAGATGTCATTGATATTTTAACTCAATGGAGTCAAACACCCAACGAATATTTAAAATTAGCCCACTTATTCCTAGTTAAAAATAAAGAACTTGGCTATATTCCGGAAGATAGAGAAATATCTGATTATATATAGTACCTATTTCGCAAAATAATACAACAGAAGCGAGGAAAAAACAGAAATTTTAATAACTCACCACTTTTACTCCAAGTAAATAAAACCCCGAAACAGAATAACTGTAACGGGGTTTCTTTTGTTAGGGAGTGTCCATGACTTTCTCGACTTAGATACCTTTACATCATCGGTTTTACAATATCAAATCTCAAACCGGGAGCATCAAGGATTCGAAGAAACAACCCGACACCCGGTTCTATAATTTCATTTTCTATCTTAGATATATGAGATTTATTCATTCCTATTTTTTTAAGCAAGTTCTGTTTGTATCATTTTTTTCTTGCTTCCTTGCATCATGAATAATCTGTCCCACACAATAAGCACAAGCCTCTTTACGAAACTCTTCCCGTTCAGGACTTCCTACCTTACCGTATTGTTCATCCATCCATGCATCCACATTGTAAATATCTTTACTAATTTCTTTCAAACTCATAATAGCCCGATTCTTATTGATGTGCTAATTTAAGTTGCTCTTCTAAAGCTTGTTTGATATACCCGTTTATAGTAGTCCCAGCTTCCTGCGCAAGCATGGCAATCTTACTATGAATTTCTGGTGAAATTCGAATATTCAAAGTCCCACTATAAGGCTTACGAGGTTCCATCCCGTCAGCCACACAACCTGCAATGTAATTATCAATACCAGCCTCAAAATCTGCACGTAATTCATCAATAGTATTCCCCTCGTAAAGAATCAAATCTTTACTCATCCCGAGCACTTTCCCAAAAAGACAATTATCAGCCTTACTATACTCGACGGATCCTTTATAACCTTTGTATTCCAAGTAATCCATAATTTTTCCCGTTTCTATTTTATTAAACCATTACTTTTCAAATGTTGATATACCGTTTTCATCATCCATTCCTTCATTATACTACCCGGATGGGGTTTATGAATATCAATATACTGCCCTGTTTGTTCATTTTTAAATCGAACCCGAGACCCCGAAGTCGCTCCTTTATTATGCTCATAATACCCAAAAATAGATAGTAATTTTAGAGTTTCCTCGTAAGTGAAATCTTTAGGTAGCTTTTTAAAACGTTCAACCAACTTTTCTTTAGTTCCCATATTCTTTATTCTTATTACAAATGTAACTAAATTTAGTTGCAACACAAAATAATATCATCAATATTTTCATGCAACCGTAAAATACTTATTTAATCTTCTGTCTGAAACAACAAATCGATCATTCTTCTATTCGCCAAATCAATCCTTGTAAAATCCTTATCAATATAAACATCAGCCATTTTATGCGCCTCATTCACGTGATTTAAACAAAGATCAATATCATCCTTGGAGATATTCAACACATTTCTTGCTATTGTAGCCCATGAATGACGAACCGAATAAGCCCTCGTGTCTTCCGGTACTAGAAAATTTCGCAATTCTTCCTTTTCTCGCTTAATTTTAGCCTCTTTTATCTCCTTCTCGATACTTTCGTTAATCTCTCGTATAACTTGCTTAAAACCTTTATTCACGGCATTATTGAACGTTGAACTATCTTTATACAATTTATAGAACGAAAATAAATGAACTTTAGCCGGATCAGCATATTTTCTCATCAACCTTTCCACTTCCGGCTCAATTTTTATCGAAATTTCGGCATAATCCTCCCTCCTATCTTTCGTCTTGCTCCTTTGATAAGTTATTCTCCCATTCCTGCGACTTGAATAAGGAATCTTGAACATATCAACAGTGTTCATACCTACAAGAAAAAAAGAGAGCATGAAAACATCTCGGGCAAGATCATGACGTTTCAAACCATTTTCAAGATTCATGATTTTACGAATATTCTCCAAGTAAATATTCTTCTTCTTTGGAGGATTCGGTTTCACTATTTCAAACTTCCGGAATGGGTAATGCTTTATCACGGGATCACCAAGTTCATCATCATTGTAAAAATCGATTGCCTCGTTAAACACCGCACGCACATCCGCCATATAATCATGCACCCCCGTATCTGTCAATGGCTTTCTTTTAGTTGCTACCTCTCGTCCAAATTGATTTATCCTCACGATCGTTCTTTCCGATCTCAAGAATTCCTCGAATCTCTCTAAAAATTTAGATGTGATCTTTACTATATTCAATTCTTGCCCCGCGAAATCAACAAGAGCATTTATCGTCGTCTGAATATGTTTCGCCCGTTTTTCTCGACCAACTTCAAACAACCTAGCAATATGCCTCTTCGCGAAAGAAATAAAATCGATACAACTAACTTCAGTTTGTTTCTTTTTAATGAACTCCACGATATCTTTCACCGTGTAATTGCTCACGTCGTTTCCCAAACCCCGAAGAACGATATCCTCGCAATCCTCTATTTTCTCCAATAATAATTTCAAGAGAATTTTATCCTTTACTTCAAAAGATTTATTCAACTGTTGGGTTACCACGTAAAAATCTGTCTTTAAATATGCAGATCGACGATTATGCGTCACCCGAATTGAAACCGGAAATTTATCATCAACTCTTCGTTGATGCTTTAGTACGCTTATGGAATAAGTAGGCATTTTATCTCTATTTTTCGTAAAACAATCGTAAAACATTGCTCCGTAAAACTACAAATAACGCCGCTTTTTTGTGTAAAAAAATAGGCTAAACCTTCTTGATTTAGCCTATTTTCATGCCTAACTGTTTGATTTTCAGTTGAGCCAATTTGGGGACTCGAACCCCAGACCTACGCATTACGAATGCGTTGCTCTACCAGCTGAGCTAAATTGGCGATAACGGCTGCAAATGTACGACTATTTTTGAAATTTGGAAATGATAAATCATTTTTTTTCGACTTCTTGTTGCACATTTTTTATACATTTGCGGCGACCTTTTAATAATCAACAAGATGAAACAACAGCCTTTCGCAAAAAAAAAATCACTCTGTCTATTTTGCAGCCTATTTTTTCTCTTGAATATAATATTCATCCCCCGTCTAGCAGCCCAAAAGAAAGCGATAGAAACTTCCGGTGATATCATTTACTACGCGACTCCTGTCGCTTGCCTAGCAACAACATTATTGAAAAAAGACTACCAAGGCACTAAACAATTCGTCTTTTCCGCCGTGACCGCCGTGGGAGTAAGTTATATTCTAAAACATACCATTCGGAAAAAACGCCCTGACGGTAGCAATCATCACGCTTTTCCGTCAGGACACGCGACAGTTACTTTTCAAGGAGCCTCATTTATACAACGGCGTTACGGCTGGAAATTCGGAATCCCCGCCTATCTCCTTTCGGGATACGTGGCTTGGACCAGAACTCATTGTGACCGACATGACTGGTGGGACATTCTATGCGGGGCTGCCATCGGTGTCGGAAGTAGCTATATATTCACGAAGCCATACGGAAGGAGCAGCATCTCCCTCTCTCCCACGATTATCGAAAAACGACCGGGAATACACGCTTGTATCACTTTCTAACAAACTTCTAAATTATTTGTTAAAACAGTATTTAAAGAAATCATAAACCCGCCTTTTATTATGGCTGTTCCATAATATTATATCTATTTTTGTTTAAAATAGAAAAGAAAAATCATGTTACACCATATTTTCAAAATAGCCTTTATTTTACTGATGACCGTTAGTCCCGTGTCACTACTGGCTCAAACGCAGGTAAGGGATACGGTAAGAAAAGATACTGTCAAACAACAGGAAAAGAAAACCGTCGTACACACGATTAAAGGTGTTATCGTCGGGGATTCGGATGACGATACATTACCGGGAGCCCATATATACTTGGGAGCCGAAAAGAAACCTACCACGGTAACGGACGCCATGGGCGAATTCACGCTAAAGGATATACCGGCAGGGGAAGTAATCGTTACCGCCTCTTATGTCGGATTCAGACCCACGACCAAAAAATATCTGGTACAAGCGGATACAAACGTGGGAATTATTAAACTTTTACCGGAAGAACTGGATGAAGTTGTTATCACGGCAAAACCGCCTCTTATCATCCAAAGAGGCGATACAACCGAATTTAACGCGGCAGCCGTGAAAGTCCCGGAAGACGCGGAACTGGAAGATTTATTAAAAAAATTACCGGGGTTTGAACTCGTGGACGGCAAACTCATGGCAAACGGGGAAGAAGTCAAACGCATCTATATTGACGGCACGGAATATTTCCTTGATAACCCGATGGCAGCCCTACAAACCTTACCGGCAAATATCGTTTCTAAAATCAAGATGTTTGACGGAAAAAGTGAGGAAGCGAATTTCTCCGGTTACAATGACGGTAAGAAATTCCGCTCTTTGAATATTGAAACCAAGAATCCGGATCAATTAAAAATATTCGGTAAAGCCGGATTAGGTTACGGCATATCGGATGATGTCGAAGATTCTTTCAAAAACAACAACTACAATCTGGATGCGAACGCGAACGCGTTCAATCGTAAACGCAGATTCTCTATCCGGGGAAGTTTGCGTAACACGAATCAAGGTTCGGATTTACCTAACGCCTCTTACAAGGGAAAAGGGGGACACAACAGGGGTAAAAACTTCGGCATGGACTTTTTCAATACTTTCAAAAAAGGTCTGGAACTAACCGGCGGTTATAGTGGTAGCGATAACGAATCCTACTCTGCCAGTTCTACCCGACAGGATTATTTCCCATCAGAAAGTTACCAAAGTAAAATTTACGAGAACGAGAATCACTCTTGGTCCGAGAGTTCCAGCCATAGCGTCAATACCCGCTTCAGTTATGAAATCAGTGAAAAAGACAGGATCAGCTTCTCCCCGTCATTCTCGTTACGCAAATCGGATAGCCGCTCCATCAGATTGGGAAATAGTATTCAAGACGGTGATACATTAAATATCACAAATGCCAAAAGCCAAAACCATAACGATTCTTATTCTTTCGGTGGAAATTTCTCGTGGATGCATGGGTTTGCCAAAAGAGGACGGACATTAACGATAAACGGAAATATAAATGTCAGTGACACGAAAAGCGACGGGATACAACAAGACAGTAGTATTATCAACAAAAGAGATACTTTGCGTAACCTGCTCAACAGTACAAAAAGCTTTTCAAATTCATTAACGGGTTCCGTATCCTATTCCGAACCTTTGACCGAACACGCCCGTTTATCTTTCAATTACTCGTTAAGCTACAGTCAGGACGAATCGGATAAAGAGAGTATATCTTATAAAGACGCTCTTTTTACCGAAATCATAGGTATTGACACCTCTCTCACGAACAAAATCAGTAATACCAGAATAAATAACAATATCGGGGTCAATTACAACTATTACAAAGAAAAATTCTCGTTCAACGGGGGTGGTTCCATTAATTTATCCAGTGAAGAAAACAAATACGAGTATTTAAACGCCCCGGATTCACTCGTGAAAAATAATTACTTGAATCTTTCTCCTCAATTCAATTTCAACTATTCTCTGACAGAAAGAAGCAATTTAAACTTTAGCTATAATGGAAATACAAGTTCACCCAGTGCAAGTCAACTGCAAGATGTATTGGACGTCAGTGATCAGTTAAGTGTATCCAAAGGTAATCCCGATTTGAAAAAAACATTTTCACAATCAGCCTCTCTCAGTTTCAGCAGTTCAAAAATTTCAGAAGAAAAATTCAACTTTCTAAATGTAGGGCTTAATTTCAATAACTCGTTCAATAATATAGCCACCGCTACCCAATTTATCGAAAACGATACGATTATCAATGGTTACGAGATATTGCGCAGAGCCCGGCTTTCCACGCCTATAAACTTAAATGGTCAATGGAGTATCTCCATGAATTCCAGTTACTCGTTCGGGATCAACGCTCTCAAATTAAGATTAAGCCCCTCCTTATCTTACAGTTATTCCAGAAGCCCGTCGATCTACGATAATATCAAGAATATTACCAATTCACACAGGGCCTCATTCAATCTAGGGATCACGAGTAATGTTTCAGAAAACTTGGATTACAATATTCGATCTTCGACCTCTTACACTTCTTCAACAAGCACGACAACGGAAGGGTCCAGTTCTTTCAGTCAATCCGTCAACGCTAACGTCAAATGGGTATTCTGGAAAGAATTCATTCTCGCCGGAGATTATTCTTATAGCTACACGCTAAGTAAAAAAGGCGGGAATATCAACCAATCTAATAGCATGTTAAACATGGAGATCGGGAAGAAATTCTTAAAACGGAAACAACTTCAAGTAAGATTCAAAGCAATGGATTTATTGCGCCAAAGGAATTTATTGAATTACAGCATCCAAGACCTTTACACGCAAACCAGATACAGTACAAATACCCAGAATTATTACATGCTGACGATATCTTACCGCTTTAACACGATGGGAAGTAAAAAAGCCGATAGAAAAAGAGCAGGAGAAAACTCTCCCCCGGGATATTTCGGAGAATTTTAATAAAAAACAAGAGCCATGTTCAAAAATATACACGGCTCTTATTTTTTATCGTAGATAACGGTACTGTATCCGTCTTTCAATCTCCGCAAGAGGAATATCTGTCTTCACGTTTATTTTATACGTCCGTCCCGGCAGTATATCGATATAATTATCCGAAAAGAAAGCCGTACTATCCGGCAAAACAAACATCACGTTACATGCCAATTTATCTGCCGTTACCAAAATATACTTTTGCTTCCCCTCTTCCCGAGCCAGAATCGACAATTCCGATTCTTGGGGCAAATTCAAATCTTTATGATACTCGAAATACACGTTTTTCTCATCCACGTTCTTTCCTCCCCCTGTCAAACGAACCACGGCAAAGACATCCTTTCCACTAGCCCCCCGAAGTAAAAAAGAACGCTTCATACCCGTTAAAACAGTTGATGTATTAGCCGGAATTTCAACATTGGACTTCTCCGAATAAATAATTTTCCCCGAGAAATCCATCACATCAACACTCAATTCAGCTTCCACGGGTTGCAAACGGTCGCTGACAACATACACGAGCATACTGTCATTCCGCCACTTCGGGGCAACAATGATCTCTTTAAAACAATCACGCATCACGTAATGCGCCGCTTTCCACTTGTGGTAATAATCCGTGGTCGACCAACTGGCGACAGGCCAACAATCATTCAATTGCCAAACAAGCGAACCCATGCAGTAAGGCATATTCCGGCGATGCGCCTCGATAGCCATTTTCGTCGAAAGCCCTTGCAAGACGTGCGTCATATAAATAAACTGTTCGAAATCAGTCGGAACCCGGTAATACATTTTCATGTAATCCGAAATACGCCCGTTACCGATATAACTCCGCTGATGTGATTTCATCACGTCCGAGTTAATATCATAATCCTCCGGTAAAGCATAGGTACGTATAGTACTCATTTCCGGGAAAGACTGGAACCCGTATTCACTACAAAAACGAGTAGTCACCTCGTCATAACTCTCCAATGGACGGAAACCGTGCCAAACACCCCAATAATGCTGGTCGCCGGAAGTCGTTCCATCCAACCCGTGCTGAGTCGGTTCCGGTCCCGCCATAGGGGAAGAAGGCCAGTAATCGCACCCGGGCATATATTCACTCACCACGCGCGGTAATAAATCGTGAAACACGTCATAATAAGCCTTAAACACGGTATCCTGTTGTTCTTTCGTGAACTGCTGTTTCCATCCCCACCCGCCGGGAGAACCGTGACGCCATGCCAATGCATTTTCATTATTACCACACCACAGGGCTATACACGGGTGATTACGCATCCGCACCACGTTATCAATAGCTTCTTCCCGAACATTATCCAAAAACTCCTTGTTCCCCGGATACATCGCGCAAGCAAACATAAAATCATGCCACACCATAATCCCATACTTGTCACACAATTCAAAGAAAACATCATCCTCGTATATTCCGCCACCCCATATCCGCAACATATTCATGTTAGCATTCGCGGCATCGGAAACCATTTTCTCGTACACCTCTCGATTTGCGCGAGGCAGAAAAACATCATTCGGTATAATATTCGCCCCTTTGGCAAAAACGGGTACACCATTCAATTCAAAACCGAACGATTCGCCCCATTGATCCTTCTTCCGTACCAATTTCAATGATCGCAATCCGGTCGTCACCTCTTTCTCGGCAACAATACCTTCGACACCCGTCACCCGCACTTTAAAAGAATACAAGTTTTGCTCCCCCAAACCGTTACTCCACCACAACCGGGGACTCTCCACCTCAAAAGGCACGGAAACGTTGTTTTCTCCCCGTTCCAAGCTCTTCTTACCGGAAGCCAAGACTCTCCCGTCACTCGTAATCTCAATTTCGACCTCTTGTCCGACATCCGCCTTCACGCAAATATCCGCACTTAAAGTTGCCAACTCCCTCGTGACTTCCGTTTGTTTTATATACACGTCCTCCACTTTCATACCACTCCACGCCTCGATGATAACCGGACGCCATATCCCCGAAGCCACCAAACGAGGTCCCCAATCCCAACCATAATGATAAGGAGCCTTACGGGTGTACACGCTTACCCGATCCTGTCCCATTCCCCCTCTTTCACTTTGATCATTATCTGCCGGCAATCTCAAACCGTAACGCTTCATCTCTTCCAATCCTCTCGCAGTGGGAGAAGCGAGTACAACACGCAATTCATTATCCCCGGCTTTCAATTTACCGGAAACATCAAATTTCCACGTACGGAACATATTATCCGCGGAACCGATACACTCACCGTTCAAGTAAATATCAGCGTATGTATCCAATCCTTTAAAAACAAGATATTGGTTTTTCTTGTTTATCAGCTCATCATCAACCGAAAACTCGGTTCTATATTCCCAATCCTTCTTATCAATCCACTGCAATCCGAGTTCATTCATCCGATAAAAAGGATCTTCTATTCTCCCGTTTGCCAGCAAATCCGTATGCACTGTCCCCGGAACAGTTGCCGGAAGCCAGTCGCCACTATCCTTTTGACGGAATTGCCAACCGGAAGAAACCTCCGTTCTTATCTCTTTTTCCGAAGAGCATCCGAGAATCCCCCCGATGCTACAACAGAAAAAGGCAAACCATAATATCTTATTCATTCGTTTTCGGCTCCTGCAAAATATGTTTGGCAAAATTATATCCCAAGGCGTCATAACGTTGCGTTAACAACTTGGCTCTATTCAAGAAACCCGAATAATCTCTTCGCGCTTGCGGAGTCCAAGCCACCTCTGACAACGCCGCCATACGAGGCAACAACATGTATTGAGCGTGACTGAAAGTCGTGATATACTCTGCCCACAAATTAGCCTGCACACCGATGATTTTTGCTGTCTCCTCGGGAGTCAACCCTTCCGTGGGATCCAAGCTATACACCTTCTCCACGGGTACGTAGCCACCGATACCGAAAGGCTCATTCTCCACCGGTTTCGCTTGATAATAATCAAAATAAGCGTAATCATTCGGTACCATAATCACCTCATTACCCCTCTTCGCTCCGGCTATACCACCGCTCTTACCTCTCCACGACATAACGATAGCAGTCTTGGAAACATCGCCTTCCAAAATTTCATCCCAACCGATAATCCTCTTCCCTTTCGTCTTCAAAAAAGATTCAATCCGGTGAACCACGTAATTCTGCAACTCGTACTCCTCCTTCATATTCTCCTTTTTCATTCGAGCCTGACATTTCTTACATTTTTTCCACTCGTCCCGCGGGCATTCGTCACCCCCGATATGAATGATATCAGACGGGAATAACTCGGCAACCTCGGTCAACACCCCTTCCCAAAACTCAAATGTCTTCTCGTTTCCGGGACAAAAAACTTCTGGGAAAACACCCCACATCTGGCAAACCTCGTAAGGACCACCCGTGCATCCCAATTCCGGATAGGTTGCTAACGCAGCCAAAGCATGCCCGGGAAGTTCGATTTCCGGGATAATTGTAATATAGCGGTCAGCCGCGTATTGAATGACATCTTTTATCTCCTCTTGCGTGAAGAAATACGGCCCGTAAGGCTTCCCGTCATATTTTCCGGTATTTTTACCTATCACGGTTTGTTTACGTTGACTGCCTATCCGAGTTAATTCCGGGTATTTTTTAATCTCGATACGCCACCCTTGGTCATCCGTCAAATGCCAATGGAACACGCTCAATTTATGTAACGCCAGCATATCGATAAAAGTCTTCACTTCATCCACCGTGAAAAAATGTCTACAAACATCCAACATCGTACCCCGGTATCCCAAGCGAGGTTCATCTTGAATCCGTACATTCTGGATTCTTATCTTGTTCATTTTTTCCCCTTTCTCCATCCCGACAGGCATCATCTGCCGCAAACTCTGCATGGCGTAAAACACGGCCTTTGAGCTTCCACCTTGAATATGAATAGCATTCTCACTCACGGTCAACTCATAAGCATCAGCTTTCATGGAAGGATCAACAGTAATGTTCACTGCATTACTCTTGGTACCACCTTTCTCGATCTTTAAAGGTGTCCCGAAAGATTTTTCGGTCAATGTACTAAGGAAAGTACAAGCGGGAGTCAAATCCTCCGCTCCTTGCACAACGTTAATCACCGTTTTCGGGGACAGTTTGAAACCACCATCCTCAACAGCCACACTCTGGGGTTGAGGAATAATATTCACCTCTTGATTAGGTTCTCCGGCACATCCGGCAAGCAAAATAATACACAATACTACGATTGAAACTAAATCGATCTTTTTCATAAACGTATTTTTTAAACACAACAGCCAAGATAGCCTAAAATTTACAAATACGCAATTCTTTTTAAGACTCTATGATCAAATTTGTAAAATCATCCGTGATACCCGTGTATTGCTCCGGATACTCGAACAAAGCGAAGCGGGATTCCGTGTGCCCTTCCGAGTAATGCCATATAGAAAAATAGTCTTCTACCTCCTCTCCTAATTCCTCCAACTGGCGTAAATATGCCGCAATAGATTTATTCTCCACGATATAAATATCCCCGATATTATCCACACCGGGACTATGTCGACGATTCGCGTCCAAGGAAAAACGTAAAATTCGCTTCCCTTGTTTAGTCAAACCGGCTGTCACAAAAGTCATACTTTTTCCTATCCCCGGCAGATTCATCACGTTCCGGTCGGTAGCCAAGAAGGGTTGACCATATTTCTCTAATAAACGAACCAAACCGGGATTCAGCAATTCCGGACGCTTCAATATATCCAACACCTCTTTCTCCAATTCCGGGGACAAACGACCGTATATTTTTTCTTCCTTTACCTCTTGCATGGAGCGACTGTTCGGGGCAAACAGAGCATAGTTCTCACCAAAGCCTTTCACGGAAAAAGTATAATAAGTCAAAATTCCTATTTTGTTCAATTCCTCCCTCAACCTTGCCGTGTGTCCCCGGCGGGATGCCGCCACGGTAAATACGAGTTGATTCGTTATAATCCATCCGGCATCCAGCAAGCGTCGTACCGCACGTACCACATCTTCCGTGATCTCCAACGGCGATTCAAAATGCGTTTGCACAAAAAATTGTTGTATCCCCGCACGAGTGGCTTTCTCCCGAAAACGTTTCAAGACATCAATCAATCCGTCATCAATCCGACTCGGCAAATACGCCAATAAACGAGAACCCAATCTCACCCGCCGGATTTCGGCATATTTCTCTCCTTTAGTCCGCTCCCTGTTAGCCTCCCGTTTATGAACCGCCATCCGGTAAACGGCATCCAGAATTTTCTCCAACGTCGAATTCTGACTCATCAATGCATCACCTCCCGTGATCAAAATATCCCGTAATTGAGAATCATACTCGTAATAAGTCATCAACCGCTCCATCTTTCTCTCCCATCCTTCTATCGGCTTCAAGCGATCCAAGTTAAAATTCAGATGCCCTTTTTGAAAATCATACATCCGTTGGCAAAGAGCGCACAATCCTCCACAAGCACGCCCCATCGAATCCGGAATAAAAATAGCCACTTCCGGGTAACGACGGTGAATATTTGTCGAATTTGGCAATAACCAACCTGCCGCGTTGGGCTTACCGGCTTCCACGACATCCTCTTTCTCCCAAGCCTGAATATGTCCGAAATTCTCTACCAGTTCCCGAGAATAAATCACGTAACTCCGAATCGTGGAATCATCATACCCGTTCTCTTTCACGCTCAACAGGGATAAATAATAAGGCGTCACGAAAAAAGGTATTCCTTTCCGCTTTGCATCATGCAGGATTTGCATCGTTTTGTCAGATAACGTATGATTCAAAAACAGATTCAATTCATCCGGTTCCCGTATTGCCATCGTCAAATGAAATTTATAGTCTTTCCACCATTCGTCTATCAGCCTCATTTTGTCCTCTTCACTCGTTTCCGCGGCAAAACGATAACGGGAATTCATTTTATCCCGTCGCTCTATTTTACGAATTAACAAATAAGATATTCGCTTTCTATTCTCCCGGCGTTCCTCGGCAACATCTTCATCTGTACCCACTTCCCAACGTTCTCTCCAATTCTTGCATTGCTCTTGATCTGACAAAACATCAAAGCTATTTTGAAACTGTTTAAACAAAAAATACCTGTCGATCAAAAAGTCCTGATGCACATCATTATCTTCCCCCCGCAAAGCCTCCCATAACCATTTTATCGGCTCGTACCGGATTTTCTCACCCGTCGAGAAATCATGGATATAACGGGAACGATTCACGAACATGCGAAAAAAACGCCGTATAGAAAGAGGCGAAGGACGTCTGATTAGAGTCGCTCGAATATATTCTTTCAAAAATTGCTCGAAGACTCTCCAATCATCGCTTATCCTTGCGTTATGCAATATACTCGGGAAGTCCTTTTCAAATAAATCTATTAATTCGGTATACGAATATTTCAGTACATTTTTCAGCTCCACGTTCCTCCTATTTCAAAAGTTAAACAAAAACACAACATAAAATGTTGTAGCGTCCGAAAACGCCCTCGAATGCCGAGAAGTGACATGTATTTATACAGAAAGCAAATACCTGAGGTTTACAAATTTAATAAAAAAAGAGAAAAACAGCAAGAAATATTTGGAAATAGGACATAAAAATAGGGCGTATCCTTCTCAAAACACGCCCTATTCATAACTTTATAGAACACAGATTCTAATACTTGATTTTGTTCTTTTCCTCACGCCAAAGCTCAAATTCCTCCCCGGCACCCTCTTCTTTCTCGTTCACGAACGGGATAAAACGTCGCAAACCATCCAACATGATTTCCTTATAGATAAAAGAATCATCAAATCCGCCTTCAGCCGCATCCTCTTTCGTACAAGCATAATAAACAGCTTTCGGACGAGCCCAATAAATTGCCCCCAAACACATCGGACAAGGCTCACAACTGGAATAGATCTCACACCCTTCCAGTTGAAAGGAATCCAAATTTCTACATGCCTTACGAATAGCATTCACTTCGGCATGAGCTGTCGGATCATTATCCGGTACTACCGTATTCCCAGAAGATGCAATAATCTCCCCGCCTTTCACAACAACAGCCCCGAAAGGACCTCCCGTCCCATTCTTCACATTCTCCACGGCAATTCGAATTGCCTCTTTCATGAATCTTTTATCGTAACCCATATTCACTTAGTCATAAATTACTTCGCTTTCAACGGCGTTTTATTTCTCCATACCATATAGATACCCACAAGGACAAAAGGAATACTCAGCCATTGCCCCATATTCAATGTCATCGAAGCCTCGAAAGCCTCTTGATCCTCTTTCACAAACTCGATAAAGAAACGTGCTGCGAAAATCAAGATCAAAAACATGCCGAATAGAAAACCCTGTTTATCTTTCGCGTTCGTTCTCCAATACAAATGCATTAACACGGCAAAACTGATTAAATAACAAATTGCCTCGTACAACTGAGCCGGATGACGAGGTAATTCCGGATTCTCAATCCCATGCCCGTGGATAAAAATAAAACCCCACGGCAAAGTGGTCGGAAGTCCGACTATTTCCGAATTCATCAAATTCCCCATCCGGATAAAAAAACCTGCAAGAGCAATAGGAATCACGGCACGATCCAATATCCAAAAGATT
Source organism: uncultured Butyricimonas sp. (assembly GCF_959596855.1). NCBI lineage: Bacteria > Pseudomonadati > Bacteroidota > Bacteroidia > Bacteroidales > Odoribacteraceae > Butyricimonas > uncultured Butyricimonas sp. The sequence goes on along the minus strand of NZ_CAUFYA010000028.1, from coordinate 39,740 downwards.
GATTTTTTACTCACTTTCTTGGAATAATACCACAATCCCGCGATAATACCTATCGCAGCACCATGACTCGCCAACCCTTGGAAACCCGTGAATTTAAACGGACTGAGTTGAAATGGCAAAACAATTTCCAATAAATGGTTCTGATAGTATTCCCACCCGTAAAAGAAACAATGTCCCAATCGAGCACCGATCACGGTTGCCACGGCAACATATATCCATAATTTGTCCAACCATTGCTGACTTAATCCCTCTGATTTGAACATCTTCTCTTCTACCTTGTATCCGCAAACGAACGCCAACGCAAACAACAAACCGTAATACCGGATAGAGAAGCCTCCTAAATTAAAAATCTCGGGACTGACATCCCAGTTGATAAATAATGAAACCATAATTATTTCCGATTTAAAATTTATGATTGACGATTACAGCAAGAATCTGAAATCATCAATCATAAATCTAAAATTAATTTTCTTCTCTACCGTGGCAATTCTTGTATTTCTTACCACTTCCGCAAGGACAAGGATCATTACGTCCCACCTTAGGACCGACTTTCACCGGCTCCACTTTACGAGGTCCTTGATTTGTCTGTGCCGCGGGAGCATCCGTACGTCCCGTGCGCATTTTGCTCATATCCGTACGTCTTTCCTCGGCTTGTCTTACTTCCTCCGGAGCCTCGAACGGAATTTGTCCTTTCATCAAAGTAGAAACCACACTCTTGTTGATCTTATCCACCATCGTCTTGAACAAATTGAACGATTCGAATTTATAGATCAATAACGGGTCTTTTTGCTCGTACGTGGCATTCTGAACTGATTGTTTCAAATCGTCCATTTCCCGCAAATGCTCTTTCCATGCATCATCAATATGAGCAAGCATAATCGATTTCTCGTAGGCACGTACTAATTCTTCCCCCTCTGTCTTATATGCTTTTTCCAAATTCGTGACCACGTTATACATTTTCTTGCCATCCGTGAAAGGAACCACGATATTCTTAAACATTTCACCCCTTTGCTCGAACACATTCTTAATCACCGGGAATGCCTGTTTCGAAATTCCTTCTACTTTGCGGGTAAAGGTTTCTCTCACCTCTTTATACAATCTCTCGGTCAATTCCGAAGCGGAAGTCTTTTGGAATTCTTCTTCCTTTATATCAAAATTCACGGACAGATATTTCAATACATCCAGTCGGAAATCCTCTACTTCGTTGCTATCTTTATGTACTTCTACCAACGTTTCACAAACATCGTACATGTTATTAGCAATATCCACCCCGATTCTCTCCCCGAGTAATGCATGGCGTCTTTTCTTGTAAATAACCTCACGTTGCGAATTCATCACGTCGTCATATTCCAGCAAACGCTTACGAATACCGAAGTTATTCTCTTCCACCTTACGTTGCGCACGCTCGATAGATTTCGTGATCATCGAGTGTTGGATCACATCCCCCTCCTCGTGTCCCAAACGGTCCATAACACGAATAATTCTTTCGGAACTGAAAAGACGCATCAAATCATCCTCCAATGACACGAAGAATTGTGATGAACCCGGATCCCCTTGACGTCCGGCACGACCTCTTAACTGACGGTCAACACGACGGGAATCATGACGCTCCGTACCGATAATTGCCAAACCACCTGCGGCACGAACCTCCGGACTCAACTTGATATCCGTTCCACGACCGGCCATGTTGGTAGCGATAGTAACAACTTGCGATTTACCGGCTTCAGCCACGATATCAGCTTCCCGCTGATGTAACTTAGCGTTCAACACGTTATGCTTAATACCGCGCATTTTCAACATACGGCTCAGTAACTCGGATACCTCAACCGAAGTCGTACCCACCAGAACGGGACGTCCCAATTCCACTAATCGGCTAATCTCCTCTATTACCGCGTTATACTTCTCGCGTTTTGTCTTGTACACGTAGTCGTTCGCATCTTTCCGAATAATCGGTTTATTCGTCGGGATAACCACGACATCCAATTTATAAATATCCCAGAACTCTCCCGCTTCCGTTTCCGCCGTACCGGTCATACCCGCCAGCTTGTGGTACATACGGAAATAATTCTGTAAAGTAATTGTAGCAAATGTCTGCGTGGCAGCCTCCACCTTCACGTTCTCCTTCGCCTCGATAGCTTGGTGCAAACCGTCGGAATAACGGCGACCTTCCATGATACGTCCGGTCTGCTCGTCCACGATTTTCACTTTATTATCCATCACCACGTATTCCACATCCAACTCGAACAAAGTATACGCTTTCAACAACTGGTTCACCGTGTGTACCCGCTCCGATTTGGTAGCATAATTCTGTACCAACTGGTCTTTTTTCTCGACCTTTTCCTCGTCAGACAAATTCATCTTGTCTATTTCAGCTAATTCGGAACCGATATCCGGCAATATAAAGAAGTTCGGATCCTCTCCCGCCGCCGTAATCGTATCATGCCCTTTATCCGTCAAATCTATTGAATTCAACTTCTCGTCGATCACGAAATACAATTCGTCCGTGATCTCAGGCATACGACGGTTGTTTTCCTGCATATATATATTCTCGGTCTTTACCAAAGTCGCCTTATTTCCCTGTTCACTCAAGAACTTGATTAATGGCTTGTACTTGGGCAACCCCTTAAACGCTCTCAATAACAGAATAGCACCCTGTTCCTCCTGTTTCCGGTCACCGCTGGCAAGCAAAGTCTTCGCCTCGTTAAAAATCCGTGAAACCAACTCACGCTGCATACGAACCAACTTTTCCACACGGGGTTTATACTTGTCAAACATCTGGATATCCCCCTTGGGTACAGGACCGGAAATAATCAACGGAGTACGGGCATCATCGATCAACACGGAATCCACCTCATCCACGATAGCATAATTATGCTTCCGTTGAACAAGGTCTTCCGGGTGTATCGCCATATTATCTCTCAAATAGTCGAAACCGAACTCGTTATTCGTACCGAAAGTGATATCCGCTTGATAAGCCTTTCTTCTCTCGGGAGAATTAGGCTCCGTTTTATCAATACAATCTACTGACAAACCGTGGAACATATATAACGGTCCCATCCATTCGGAGTCACGTTTGGCAAGGTAATCATTGACCGTTACCACATGTACGCCTCGCCCTGTCAAAGCATTCAGGAAAACAGGCAAAGTTGCCACCAACGTTTTACCTTCACCGGTAGCCATCTCGGCAATCTTCCCTTGATGTAACACGGAACCTCCGATCAACTGCACATCGTAATGTACCATATCCCAAGTAACCTCATTTCCTCCCGCAAGCCACGAGTTAAAATAAACGGCATCCTCCCCCTCTATTTCCACGAAATCTTTCGTCACGGCCAAATCCCTATCAAAATCCGTGGCCTTTACCACGATTTCCTTGTTCTCGGTAAATCGTCGTGCAGTATCCTTAATCACCGCGAAAGCTACTGGCAATATTTCATTCAAAATATCCTCCAGTTTCTTGTCAATCTGCTCTTCCAGCTTATCAATCCGGTTATATATTTCCTCCCTCTCCTCGATAGAGGGTTTCTCGTTTTCCACTTTTGCTTTCAACGCGGCGATCTCATCCTCCTCTGATTTTACATGAGCGTGTATCTTCGCCTTCAGATCAGCAGACACCTTTCTCAAATCATCATGGCTCAATCCTTTAATCTTCTCCCACTCCGCGTTCACCTTCTTAACTACCGGTAACAACTCCTTCATATCCCGATCTGCCTTGTTACCGAACATACTTTTTAATATATCATTAAATCCCATACTTTTTTATAATTGAAAAATTGAAAAATGAAAATTGAAAATGATAAAACATAGTTTACCCCTTCAATCGTAAATCTAAAATCATAAATTTAAAATTATTAGCATCTCCCCGGCGCTCGTATGGGATTAGCTGTTACTTCGGGTACTTTCCAACCCGGAAGCACTAAAGGTGAGTAAGTATAATAAACCTTTACACTATCAATAGAGGCTAAATAATTCTGATGACTAAAAACACCATAGTCCAAATCATCCGCAGTCCTCTTATCCGTGCAAACGGTTATAATTTTTTCAGTGGGAGAAGAAATCAACAAACGATAGCTGTCATTGGCAACAGGAACATTTCCGGCACGCACCCCAATCGGGAGTGTTGCCACACAACCGGCAAACACATATAAGGCAGCTATTAAATATTTGTTCATTTCCATGACGCCAAAGATAATGTTTTAATCTGAACCTTCAACTTTTAGCTTTTAGTTTTTATCTTTAAGTTTTCACAATTTCTCTCCAAATGCCAAATCACCGGCATCACCGATTCCCGGATCAATATAACAACTCTCCGTCAATCTCTCGTCCACAGCACCTGTCCATATCGTAACCGGCTCATCTTTCAACGCCTCGGTAATTTTATCCACACCTTGACGACTGGACACGATAGCTGCAATATGCGTGTGCAGCGGTCTTCCACCTTGCTTCAACAACTCATGATAAGCAACCACGATAGACGCTCCGGTTGCCAGCATAGGATCTACCAGCAACAATTGCTTTCCTTCCAGACTAGGCGTGTAAATTGAATCGAAACGAATCTCAAAATCTATATGATTCTCTTTATATTTTCTTCTTGCGGAAATAAAAGCACTCCCCGAACGGTCAAAGTAATTTAGAAACCCTTGATGAAAAGGAAGCCCCGCACGCAAAACAGAAGCCACCACCACTTCATCATCTGCCAACCTCACGTCCGCCACATCTATCGGGGTTTGCACCTTTCGCGACGAATAGTGAAAAGTCTTGCTGATCTCGTAAGCCATAATCTCACCGACTCTCTCCAAATTCCGTCGAAAGCGCAAAGGATCCTTTTGTATTTCTTTATCTCTAAGCTCTGCTAAAAAACGATTATAAACCGAATCCTCCTTATTAATAATATACACCATTATATCTATTCTTAAATAATACTATCCTAAGCCTACAAACTCCTCTTCAATCATAAATCTGAAATCATAAATCTGAAATCGTAAATCTGAAATCGTAAATCCGAAATTAAAAAGGTTATTCAACTTCCTCATACTCCGTGTCCTCAATCTCACCCCCACCCAACTTCTGTTGTTGTTCCGCCTCATGCGCCTCTTTTCTCAACTGATTAATCCGGCGTTGATTAATCAAATCGGTAATCCCGTAAAATATAGAAATCGCCCCGAAAAAAGTGATTATTCCTTCTTTCGCGGAAAACGGATTCGCGAAAATAACAATACCCGCCAAAAGTACGATTATCGGGAACAAATAACTCATCCCGCTAATCTGCCCGAATCTCCTCGCAGAAATAAGAACAACCAATTGACCGATACCCGCAACAACCAAAATAAAACCAAGCAGGTACATCAATATATTGGTAAAAGTATCCGCCATCACCCACAACAGAATACCCAGAATAATACTTCCGATCCCGTTAAAAGAAGTCAAACCTCTCGGCGAGTTCCCATCCTGATCCCGCAAAGACACGAGGAAAGACACGATTCCGGCAAGACAGAACACCGCCCCGATAATCTTAACCGTGTAATTCAACACCTCTGTCGGCCAAAGCACCAAAACGATACCTGTCACGATTGCCACGATAGACCTTACCATCGTTCTCTTATATGTCCCGGAAGAAAAAATAACCTGCATAATTTTATATTTTAAGTAACTTCAATCAAATTCATCCAACGAAAGTAATGATTTTTTCTGAAATAAATAAGCCGGACAAACGTCCGGCTTAACTTTTTTATTTTATCAACTCCACGCTTCGCTTGACAAACCTGTTTAAAGCCTCTCCTTTCAACAACCCGTTTGCCAACAAAGCCAAGTCAATCAACTGACCTACAACCTTATTACCTTTCCCATATTCTTCCAACAGCTCGTTCTTCTGCTTCTGTAAATCAGAAACAGTTTTATTGTACTCAGTCTTTCTATCTTTATCTACCTGCGGAATTTCCTCGTCTTTCTTGCCCTTGTTCAATTCATCCAACTCCGCCTGCTTCTTCTCGGTTTCCTTAATCTCGAAGTAAATCGGTTCCAACTTGGCTTGCATCTCGTTCTTCTCGTTCTCCAGAATATCATTCACCAACTTGTGATCCGTGTTCACGACCAAAGTATACTGATCTCCCATAGCTCCATAGAATCCCATACCCGGATTCATTGCCGCCATGTCTTTCATACGACGCATAAACTCGGAACGCGTAACGATCACCGGATCACCATTCTCACCCATCGCCTCGAAATTCACCATGAACATCCCCCCGTCTTTAGGCAATTGGGACGAGAACACGGCACGCAATTCCTCCTGCTCCTCGTGACTCAAAGCCACTTCCTTAGCGTCCTCCTTCGGTATCAGCTTATCAATAACATCCGAGTCTACCCGCACGAAACGATGTTCCGCATTCTTCTGCTCCAAATGATTGATAAAGTGCGTATCCAACTGACCGTCCATCAACAACACATCGTAACCTTTCCCCTTCGCGGCTTCAATATACGTGTATTGCTCTTTTTCGTCCGTGGCGTACAAGAATACCACTTTATTATCCTTATCCGTCTGGTTAGCTTTAATCAAATTCTCGTACTCCTCGTACGTGAAATACTTCCCTTCGGTATTTTTGAACAAGAAAATACTCTTTGCCCTCTCGTCAAATTTCTCGTCCGTCAGCATACCGTATTGGATAAATATCTTCAAATCATCCCACTTCTTCTCGTAATCCTCACGCTTGTTCGTGAATATATCGGTCAAACTATCGGCAACCTTCTTCGTGATATGACTGGAAATCTTTTTCACGTTACGGTCACTTTGTAAATAAGAACGCGACACGTTCAAAGGAATATCCGGAGAATCAATCACCCCGTGCAGTAATGTCAGATATTCCGGTACGATTCCTTCCACCGAATCCGTCACGTACACTTGATTGCTGTATAACTGTATCTTATTCTTCTGAATCTCGAACTTATTATCAATCTTCGGGAAATACAAAATACCGGTCAGGTTGAACGGGTAATCCACGTTCAAATGAATATGGAACAACGGCTCCTGAGCCATCGGGTACAACTCGCGATAGAACTTCTCGTAATCCTCCTCATTCAAGTCCGCAGGCTTACGCGTCCACGCCGGATTCGTGTCATTTATCACGTTATCCTCGTCCGTATCCCTGTACTCACCGTCTTTCCACTCTTTCTTCTTCCCGGAAATAATCTCGATAGGCAGGAACTTACAATATTTCGTCAGCAACTCGTTTACCTTCGAATCCTCCAAGAAATCCTTCTCTTCCTCGTTGATATACATGATAATGTCCGTACCTCTCTCGGCTTTCTCCGTTTCTTCCAACGTGTACTCCGGATTCCCCTCGCACGACCATTTCACCGCTTTCGCCCCCTCTTTATAAGATTTCGTCACAATTTCCACCTTGTCACTCACCATGAACGAAGAATAAAAACCTAACCCGAAATGACCGATAATAGCCGCCGCATTATCTTTGTACTTGTTCATGAACTCTTCCGCTCCGGAAAAAGCGATCTGATTGATATATTTCTCCACTTCTTCCTGCGTCATTCCGATACCGTTATCCGATACCGTCAACGTCCCTGCCGCTTTGTCAGCCTTCACTCTTACCTTCAACTCACCAAGTTCACCCTTAAACTCCCCGTTCGAAGCCAGCACCTTCATCTTTTGTGAAGCATCCACGGCATTCGATACAATTTCTCTCAAAAAGATATCATGATCCGAGTATAAAAACTTCTTGATAATCGGGAATAAATTCCCTGTTGAAACTCCAATCTTTCCTGTTGACATAACTCTATATTTTTAATTTAATTGTACTTCAAATTTTTACGACAACTAAATGACAATAGTTATGCCAAAAAATATTCTCTGCCGATTTGACAGTTTCATTTTTGACTAATCCCCCGGTAATACCACCGTATTACTACCTCACACCCCTTACCGACCACTCGCAACACGCTTACCCCACCGTTTCCCCACGATGCTAGAAGTGCCACACACTTGGGTTGCAAGCAAGGAGAGATATTATTACCCTAGGATTACCTTGGGAATACGGTAGGATTTTGAATGAAATTCACTACCTTTGCACCTCGGAAATAAAATTTGAGAATGGAGATACGGAATTTTTACATAGAAACTTATGGTTGCCAGATGAACGTGGCGGATAGCGAAGTGGTGGCAGCCATACTAGAAGATAAAGGATACAAACGAACCGAAGACAAAAACGAGGCGGATTTAATTCTGGTCAACACTTGTTCTGTCCGTGAAAACGCCGAACAACGGGTACGTGGGCGAGTACAAGGCTTCACCGAGGTGAAAAAGAAAAACCCGCGCGTGTTGGTCGCTATCATGGGATGTATGGCGGAACGATTGGGCGACGCTCTCTTCGAACAGGAAAAAAACGTAAATATCGTCGTGGGACCGGATGCCTACATGGACCTTCCCTTGTTGATAGAAAAAGCGGCAAAAGGAGAAAAAGCCATCAATATCGAATTATCGACAACCGAAACCTATAAAGACATTTGCCCTTCCCGCATAGACGAAACGGCCATCTCCGGATTCGTGTCTATCATGCGGGGATGCAACAACTTCTGTACCTACTGCATCGTGCCCTACACGCGGGGACGCGAACGCAGCCGCAGCCCGAAAAGCATCATCAACGAAGTACTTGACCTCCATTCAAAAGGATATAAAGAAGTTACCCTACTCGGGCAAAACGTGAACTCGTACTTGTGGCGGGGAGATAACACGGAAATGAATTTCCCGGCGTTGCTTGCCATGGTTGCAAAAACGGTACCGGACATGCGTATCCGTTTCGCCACGTCACACCCGAAAGACATGAATGACGACATACTTCGGGCAATCGCCACTTATCCCAATATCTGTAAACACATCCACCTGCCTTTCCAATCCGGCAGTAACTCCGTGTTGAAAGACATGAACCGGAAATACACCCGTGAATGGTATCTGGACCGTATCCGTGCCATCCGTGAGATTGTCCCGGATTGCGGAATATCTACCGACGTGTTCGTGGGCTTCCACAACGAGAGCGAGGAAGATTACCGGCAAACTCTCGATTTGATGAAAGAAGTGATGTTCGATTCCGCTTTCATGTTCAAGTACTCCGAACGCCCCGGCACCATGGCATCCCGTAACTTACCGGATAACGTGGACGAGGAAGTCAAGGGCAGACGCCTGCAAGAACTGATTGACATGCAAGTAGAAATATCTCATCAAAGTAACTTGAAAGACGTGGGTAAAGTCTTCGAAGTTATGGTCGAAGGTGTTTCCAAAAAGAAATCGGACGAACTTTTCGGGCGTAGTAGCCAAAATAAAGTAATCGTGTTCCCGGATAATGGCGCTAAAGTCGGCGACCTCGTTCAAGTTAGAGTAACCGAATGCACGGCAGCCACCTTACTCGGCAAAGCAATTGAAAATTGAAAATGCAAAATTGAAAATTAAAACTCAAAAAACATATTCAATCTTCAAATAAACTAAAAACTATCATTAATAACCCCGAATTGGAAATCGAAATGACTCACCCTCATTTTCAATTTTCAATTTTCAATTTTCAATTTCATGTCCCATCGCAAACTCCTCAACGAAGAACTGAACCGCCTCTCTGCTGAAGAATATAAAGAGGCTGAAAAACTCCCGCTTGTAGTAGTTCTTGACAACGTGCGCAGCCTGAACAACATCGGTTCGGTATTCCGTACGTCGGACGCCTTCCGGTTATCGAAAATATACCTTTGCGGTATCACCGCCACCCCACCCCACCGGGAAATACACAAAACAGCCCTCGGCGCGGAAGAAAGCGTAGACTGGGCATATTTCGAGGAAACTACCGATGCCGTGAAAGAATTGAAAAACGAGGGGTACACCATTCTATCCGTGGAGCAAGCAGAGAACAGCATCTCTCTCGAAACCTTTACCATCACTCCCGGACAAAAATACGCCTTCGTGTTCGGCAACGAAGTGAAAGGCGTGCAACAAGAAGTCATCGACCTCTCGGACAACTGCATTGAAATACCGCAATTCGGGACAAAACACTCCTTCAATATCTCCGTCTCTGCCGGAATCGTGCTATGGCAAGTGATTCACCCTCTCATCGCCTCCACGATCTTCACGGCCTCCACGGCTTCACGAACATCGTGAACCCTAAGGATGTGAGCACCTTTAATTAGCGATATCGTGTTGAGCACGGTAGTACCATTCAGTGCCTCTTTCGGGGTAATATCCAATAAACGCCATATCATCGTTTTGCGAGAAATACCCACGAGTAAAGGATATCCAAAATCGAGAAAAGACTCCATTTTATCCATCAATTGATAATTATGTGCCACAGTCTTCCCGAAACCGAAACCTTGATCCAGTATAATATTATTAAATCCCAAGGCATTCAGACGGGCTATACGCTCCGTGAAGAACTCCCCAACCTCACGTACCACGTCATCATAGCGTGGGTTTACTTGCATATCTTGCGGCGTACCTTGAATGTGCATCAATATATAGGGTACCCCCATCCCGGCAACCGTTTCGAACATCCTGTCATCCATCGTGCCGCCGGAAATATCATTCACGATAACCGGTCCCAGACAGTGATTAATCTCCTTTGCCACTCCCGACCGGAACGTATCTATCGAAACCGGAACCTCGGGATGGTATTTACGCACTAGCTCGACGGCAAAACTCAACCGTGAAAGTTCCTCTTCCTCGCTCACGAAAGCAGCCCCGGGACGAGTGGAATAAGCTCCCACGTCAATAATCCCCGCCCCTTGCTCCACGATCTCGTCGATACGCTTGATTACCCCGATTTCACTCAAGTACTTTCCCCCGTCATAAAAAGAGTCGAGTGTCACGTTCAAAATACCCATCACAACAGGTCGCTCCAAACTAATTTTTTTATCTCCTAAAACGATCTCCATCATAATTTTCCAATTTCAATTTCCGGTTTTGAATTATTTGACTGAATTTTTACACTACAGAAATACAAGAGATTTCGTTATATATATATTCTATCATCAAATAAATAAAATAAATTTTATATAAATCACAAATTAAACCATATTTCTATAATTCAAATATAGTATTTATTTCTAATTATGACTTTGACTATTTGAAATATATCTTTCATTTTCCAAACTCCAAATCACTTTCAGAGAATGGAAAATACGAAAACCTAGACTTCACTTCCTCTAATGTCATTGCTTTGGGATAATGAATTGGAGGCATATTCATCTGTCCTAATCTTTTGCCAAGATAACGCAATATTTCATATTCTTCAATTGTGGATGATTTTTCCCTTTTATAACGCATAGCCCACATAGAGAATCTTTCTGGATTAAAAAAAACAAATCGTTTACCAGCTACAATCGTATGCTCCTCTGATTTCACTTGAATCATAGTCTGATTTTCTCCTAACGAATCAATCATCAAGACTGGATAAACAATCATAGGTAAATAGTTTCCCTTTTTGTCCCTGAATACATAAGATTGAAACTCTTCGGCATGTATTAACTTGAATAAATCAGATCTTAATTTCCTAACATATATACCCTTAAAACGTTCACTAACAGACAAATCAAAACAACTATCAATCATCCCTCGTACCGTTTGAATTGGAAAATCAAACACGTATTCCGTGGGATTCATCGCCTCGTAAGGTTCACGTACATCCCAATACTTGCCATTAACGACAAAGCAAGCATTACATATCATTCCGATTAAAGTTACAAATACCAAATGGCATAATATTTGAATCTTGTTTTTTTGCATATGTTCTATTTTTTTGCTCTTTTAGGTGCAATGGGATTTCTCTCATCTATCCATTCGTCAAATACAGTCCCGGGATTTCTACCGTTATTAACAACTTCATTATAAATCCATTTTACAGCGACAATAGACTTATCTACTCCACTTTGGTTTGCAGCACCTATTTCCGCAATATGCGGTAAATATGCCCAGAAATTACCTCTCCAAACTTTTAAACGGTGAGCCGGACTATACGCATCTGAGATTAGATGCAAACCTTTACCTAAAGCTATATAATTGCCATCATTAAAAAAAATCAACATCTCGTCCACAAAATAATCACGCATCTTAACTATACAATCTTCGATACTTTCATTCAGTTGTCGCATCGCATGTTTATGTGCATTTGCCGTATCTTGTGCCCCAACCTCTTTATCTGCTAATAAACTTCCCAGATTAATTGAATCAAGCTGTTCCTGTGTTAAACATTCATTTTCAAGCGCATCATAAATAATTCTTTCATGTGTTGACGGCCACCATTGTACTTCAGTCACGACGGTTCCCGGCATAACACCGGCATCTCCGCCACTTGAAGAATCCCCTCCTCCTATAATATAATCACCACACTTTTTACAAGAAGGTAGTCCAAACAGAACATCAGGATACTGTCTATAATACTTTAACTGATTCATTTTTTCAGCAACAAACCTAATTGAAGAACCCATTTCATAAAATTGTGAGGCTAGTTGACCAGCGTATTCACATGAAGGACTATTACGCCCAACGATAAAAACAAGGGAATAATAATTATTTAATAAAATTCTATGCTCATTATTCGTAAAAAAATTAATTCTTTGAATCGCAACAGATACTGCATGCTCAGGTGTGAAAGCATTATATTGGCAAGTACTACATAAAGAACAATAAGCTTCATATAATTCTGTCATGTTTTGGGCTATAATACCACAGTACATTCTCATATTAGTACAATCACCAATTACCTCCCATTCCTGCGAACGGCTAGATAGCGTAGATAGATTTATATTAATAGAATCTAAAAAATAATAATAGTATTTATTTGAAAACTCAGAATATCTATCGTGCAATATAACCAATTGTTTACTAATAGCTTTATTTATAGTAGAATTTGCTACTATATAAGAATCCATTTGTTTCCGTACTTCAATTTCCGAATCAGCCTGCCCCTTTATTTTATTAAATGCAATACGATCTTTCAGTATAAGTTCTCCGATTTTTATAAAGTTTGAATCATTCTGCAATGTATGCCAAAGTTCCTCATTCCACACTAATTTTGAAGAATTCCCTGAAATAACGTTCGTACCTGTATCTTTATAACAAGAACTCAATACACACACAATACATAAAATTGAACAAATAAAAATCAATCGCATCCTCATAAACCACTGATTTATAATAATATTACATACAACACAACATATCACGTAACCACAATATGGTCAAAACGAAATGATAGATATTCCATAATCATCAATTTCTATTATTCCAAAATCAATCTAATTCTTGCAAGTTAATAAAATTAAAACAAAAAAAACGGAAAATGCCCTACAATTTTTTAGAAAATATTCTATTCCACCATATTTTCTAAAGTTCAAAAAGAAAGAATTGTGCCGAACTCAAATATATTAATATGCTTCAAAATACAAAGTATTCCCATCTCGGTAATCGTTCCGAACATCCAACGCATCCATCGTTCCTCCAGAAATACATTCTCGATAACCGGACCCAGACAGTAATTTTAAAACGATCTCCATCATAATTTTCCAATTTCAATTTCCGGTTTTGAATTATTTGACTAATTTTACACTTCAAAGAAACAACTTATTTTTCAAATTCTGTTACTAAAAAACGATAGAATTATGCCAAACACAGCGCAAGAATATGATAAAGTGATAGATATATGTCAGGATATTTTCGTGAAAAAAATGCAGGATTACGGGACAGCGTGGAGAATACTCCGCCCGACGTCGATCACTGACCAGATATATATCAAAGCGAACCGAATCCGGAGTATCGAAGAGAAAGGAGTCACGAAAGTAGGAGAAGGTATCGTTCCCGAATTTATCGGCATCATCAACTACTCCATCATGGGATTGATTCAATTGCAACTCGGTCCGGGCAACGACACCCCGCGAGAAGAAATATTGCATCTCTACCAGAACTATTTCCTGCAAGCGAAAGAACTCATGCTCGCCAAAAACCACGATTACGACGAGGCGTGGCGGGAAATGCGTGTCAGCTCGTACACGGACTTAATCCTGATGAAAATCAACCGGACCAAACAGATCGAAGATCATCAAGGAGCGACAATCATATCGGAAGGTATTGACGCGAACTACTTCGACATGGTGAATTACGCCGTGTTCGGGTTAATTCGCCTGGTCGTGGAGAATTAAAGACTGAAAACTAGAAAAGTAAACATGATAAGCAAATTCATTCAAAATCTTTGCAGGATCGTGGTCGGTATCGTATTTATCTACTCCGGCTTCGTGAAAGGGATAGATCCGCTAGGGTCGGATTATAAATTCACCGACTACTTCAACGCGTTCGGCATGAGTTGGATGAATGCCACGACACTATTTTTCTCCTTTGCCCTCTCGTTGGCAGAATTCCTGATCGGGATAGCGTTACTGTTCAACCTGTGGGTATCCCGCCTCGCTTGGGGAGCTTTACTATTCATGACATTTTTCACGCCGTTGACATTAGCGCTCGCCTTGACGAATCCTGTCAGTGATTGCGGGTGCTTCGGGGATGCCCTCGTACTGACCAATTGGCAAACGTTCTGGAAGAATATCGTCTTGTTATTATTTGCCATCGTGGTCTTTGTTTATCGCGAAAAGTACAAACCCCAACTTACCCCGCTGGGGCAATTCTCGATGCTCGTGCTCGCGGGAGCTGGAATGTTGTGTCTGTCCGTCTATTGTTACCGTCATTTACCCGTGATAGACTTCCGCCCCTACGCGATCGGTAAAAATATTGCCGAGGGTATGCGGCTACCGGAGGGAGCCGAACCCGACCAGTACGAGGTGACTCTAAAATACAAGAATAGGCAGACCGGAGAAATACAATCATTCACCGAGGAGAACTACCCTTGGCAGGATACCGTGAACTGGGAATACGAGAGTAGTTCGGAACGCTTGGTAAAGAAAGGATACATCACCCCGATACACGATCTCGTGATCGAACACCCGGAATTGGGCAACATCACGGAAGAAATACTTGAAGATGACAATTACACGATACTTGCAGTTGCCTATAATATCAACAAAAGCGACGCCGATGCACAACCCGCTTTGAACCGATTGGCAAATCTGGCGCGGGAAAAAGGATACAGGTTCTACGGTTTAACTTCTTCCTCGCGAAAGGATATCCAAGCCTACCGAACCCGCCATCACGTGCCGTACGAGTTCTGCGCGGCAGACGAGATACAGTTGAAAACCATGCTCCGTTCCAATCCCGGCGTGATTATTTTACGTCAGGGAACCATTCTGGACAAACGCACGGGGAAAGATATCCCGGATATCAAAGATTTAAAAGACACGGACTTGGCAGCCTATTGCTTGCAGAGTCAACAAGAAATGCAACGGAATTATTTGGTTTACTCCTTTATCCTTCTTTTCTTTGTAGCATATTTACTTTTTCCCCGTATAAAGAAAAGAAGAAACTAAATAAAACACAACGATTTAAATCTATAGACATGAGAAAAAAGATTGTAGCAGGTAACTGGAAAATGAACAAAACCTTCGCTGAAGGTGTCGAATTGGCAAGAGAAGTGAACGACTACGTGAGATACAAGGAAGGTGCAGAAGGCGTGTTGGTTGTTCTTGGAACCCCTTTCATCCATTTGGCAAAGGTGGCTCACAATATCACGGAACCCTCGATCATGGTTTCCTCGCAAAATTGCGCAACCGAAAAATCCGGGGCTTACACGGGTGAAGTATCAGCCGAAATGGTTGCTTCCACCGGGGCAAAATGCGTGATTCTAGGACACTCCGAGAGAAGAAGTTATTACGGGGAAACAAGCCCTATTCTCGTGAAGAAAGTAGCACAAGCATTGGACAGCAAACTGGAAATCATCTTCTGCGTGGGTGAAGTACTGGAAGAGAGAGAAGCGGGTAAACATTTTGAAGTGGTAAAACAACAACTCGTTGACGGTCTTTTCAACTTAACCCCGGAACAATTCGCTCACGTGGTTATCGCTTATGAACCCGTTTGGGCTATCGGAACCGGCAAAACCGCAACTCCCGACCAAGCTCAAGAAATGCACGCTTTCATCCGCTCCGTGGTAGCCGAGAAATACGGGCAAACCGTTGCCGACGATACCTCTATCCTTTACGGGGGGAGCTGCAATCCCGGCAATGCCGACGCAATATTCTCCAACCCTGACGTGGACGGCGGATTAATCGGGGGTGCTTCCCTGAAAGCAGCCGATTTCTTCGAAATCATCAAAGCACGGGCAAGACACTAATAACCTCTAAATAAACAATCAAGGGTTGTCAAAAAAGTAATTGACAACCCCTGATAAGGATATCCCAAAATAAGGCTTTATCACTGAAATTCAACTGATAAAGCCTTATTTATATATTACCCCAATATTCCCAGCGTCCCCGATGCCTTTCGCCCGTTGGCGCTGGCGGCAAACCCGTAAACGACCAGTTGCCCCGCGTCCCACTCCTCGGGCAGCATCCATGCCAATTCGCCACTCTCTCCCCTCGTTCCCAACTCCACGAGCCGACTTCGTTGCAACACCCGCTCGTACACCACGCCGAACAAACGATCGTCTTTCGCAGCACGAGGCATCAATGGTTGCCGTTCCCACCGGAACCGCACTTGCCGTTCGTTCGCTTCTATTTCTGCCCCTACCCGGGGAATGTTGAGTTCTCCACCCGACAGGGAAAGCGACAACAAATCCAAGGTCACGTTCATATCATCGTCCACCTCGACTTTCCCGACATTATCCTTCATGAAACAATTCAGGCAAACCTTCTTCGAGGAAGAACAATACCCTGTCTCCAAAGCGGCGTTAAAACTACGCCGCAGTTTCGTGATCACGCTCACCCGGGTACGCTGTTTCAACTGCGCCGACGTCTTCGCGTCCTTCACCTCGAACGCCTTCGCCCGCGCCACGTGCTTGTCGCCCAACTTGTACGTCGTCACGTTCCCCACGGAACCCGAGATATCTTGAAATATAGTAGGATTGAATGTAGCCATAACCGTGATGATTTAAGATTTACAAACAGAGAAATACATGCACGGGGAATAACGCCGTCCGTCAGCCGCCCCGAAGAAACAGTACAGGTGAACCTCGTTCCATTCCCCTCCCGGGATACTCGCAACACCCCGCCCGTCAGCGCGACATCCCGTCACGTCCTCCAGCACCACCGGTTGGTACGGCTCGTTGTCAAAAATGGCTGCCACCATCAACCGGTCTGTCGATTGTGCCGTGACAGTCGAGGTATTATCCAGCCACTCCATCTCCACCTTCCCCGCGTCCCCTTTCACCATTCGCAGCCCGAACGGCAATTGTAAACTACCGTCCGCCAGAACCAGACGGGGGTAATCGACGTAATCATTCACCCCGAACACTTTCATGTTCGCGTGTAGGAACCAATGGTAGCCCGAACGCCGTTCCTCTTCCCGTGCCACGATCGTGTACACCCGTTCCAACACGCTTCCCCTCGCCGCCCGGTGCATCGTCTGCGCTCCCGGTAACTTGGAGCGTTGCGCCGTCTGCCCCTCTGTCCGGGGATTCGCTATGGTCTTGGGTGCCTTGCGCGCGTGCGTTTTCTTCCCGACCTTGTAAATCACGTAACCATCAAGTTTACCTGAAGCACCATCTAAAATAGAGCCATCCAATGTCGCCATTCTTTCTTTTATTTCGTTAAACATGCTGCCATACACCTCAAGTATTCCTGCGATACACGGCAATTATACTATTATCCTAGTTTAAAATAACAGGTAACAAATATATAACAAATTTTATTCAATTCCTAATAAAATACTATATTTTTATAATTGTAATAGGAGATGAATGGGAGTTGAATGGGAGTTGAATAGGAGATGCTATAAAGAAACTATAAATATGAATAATATATAATTTATATCATATAGCTTATTTTAACAGAAACTATTTAGGAATCGAGCGTAAAATTTCTCTTTGTTGTGTTTCAAAAAAAAGTTTTGCATCTTAAAAATTTGCACGGGAAAACAAAGATATCACCCGTGTTTGCAATGAAACTCTCCGGTACAAAAGTCCATAAAACCTATAAAATCATCATATTCTTTTCCGAAGATCCCGAATAAACGGGGGAATCAGACAGACTATCAACTGTGCCCTAGGCCAAGCCAAACATCTTTGGAAACATATCATCGCCAACCCGATAAACATTGCAGCCCCTACAATTACCTGCAAAGGCAACCACAACAGCCCCTCCCGGGGAATAATCATCGGAATCAGAGCCACCGCTCCGGCAGGAGCAAAGAACTTTCCAAGGAACTCGAAAAGCGTGAACAGGCAAACAAATATCATAAAAGCAACTATAAATTCCGGGATACCGAAATAATAATGCCCGATAAACTGGAATGTCACGCCGAGTATTGCCGCCACAAACAGAACTAATAACACTTGCACCGGTCTGTCGCGAAACCCCGCTTTAGAATTGGCAAATTCCACGTAGGTAACAATCAACGGTGGAAGAATAAAGTAAAGATTCGTCGTGTAAATCGCTAACCAAGCAACGGCGAGCATGCTGACAAGCAAAAGCGACCAACGTTGCAACCGCTCCCCCCGCCCCCTCTCCGCGGGAACAAACTCTACCATTGTCCTCAATTCTTTTCTTTCCATCCACCATTGCCCGCAAATCACGATCAAAGACATCACGAGTACCGCCAATGGATACACCCAACTCTCCGTTCCCAACAACACGGGCAACATACAGGCAGACACCAAAGGGACAAGCGTGGAACGGGTCAAAGTCAACCCGATTGCCGCGCAAGAAAACGCTAAAGCAAGGTTTCCGATCAACGGCAACGGCGAATAACGCACGATACAAACTCCGGCCGCGGCACCAAGCGTCATTAACACGACAACAAGCAAACGACGCACCTGCCATACCCGCTTATCCACGATCCACATACCGATTGTCAGTGCCGCCATTTCCGGAAATATAATTTCCTTCTCTCCCAACCATTCTGCCACACCGATCATCAGCAATATCATCAACATAGCATAAAAATAACGCTTACGCTGTATAACATCTCCAAACAAAGGTTTTCCGGCAGCACTTCTAATTACCATGAATGAAATAGTTTATAAAGTTCATAAAGTTTATAAGGTTTATAAAGTTACCAAACATCCTGAATACAGGTATCGGGACTTTATAAACCTTATTCCTCTTATTCTTTATCCTTTAGTTACTCTAACCCGGTGAGCGGTTTCCCCGGTTTCCTCTACCGCCGCCATGACATTGCGGGCTAAATCCCGGAATGCCTCGCCGGTAACCGTGTTCTCGTCCAAGGCGACGGGCGTACCTGCCTCTCCCCCTTCCATGATACTCTGCACGATAGGAATTTGTCCCAACAGACGCAATCCTTTCTCGTCAGCCAGTTTCTTCGCGCCCTCTTTACCGAAGATATAGTATTTATTATCCGGCAATTCGGCAGGAGTAAACCACGACATATTTTCAACCACTCCCAACACGGGAACTTGTATCCCGGGGGATTCGAACATATTAATACCTTTTACGGCATCCGCCAGTGCCACTTGCTGCGGGGTACTTACCACGATCGCCCCGCTCAAGGCTACCGTCTGTACCAGCGTCAAGTGAATATCGCTCGTTCCCGGGGGAAGGTCTATCAACATGAAGTCCAATTCATCCCAAAAACCACCCTCAACCATCTGTTTCAAGGCATTGGAAGCCATCGGACCTCTCCACACGGTAGCGGAATTAGGGTCAACGAAGAAACCGATAGAAAGTAATTTCACCCCGTATTTAACCACGGGATCAATCAACTCTTTCCCGCCGACTTCAACCATATAAGGACTGGCATCTTCACAATCGAACATCTTCGGGATGGAAGGACCGAAGATATCCGCGTCCACCAGTCCCACTTTATAACCCAATTTAGCCAGAGCAACCGCCAGATTGGAAGCGACGGTAGATTTACCGACTCCCCCTTTGCCGGAAGAAACGGCCAAGATATGTTTCACTTTTTCCAACGCTAAAGGTTTCTCCAAGTCATGCACGAAAACCGTTTCAACCCGTACCCCCGTGTAATTCAATTTTTCCTTCAGCAAAGCCTCGCATTTCTTGCTTACCGCACCCACGAACGGGTCGTTCGCTTTCTGGAATACCAGACGGAAGCTCACTTGCCCGTCTTCTACCTTAATATTCTGCACCATATCCAGTGCCACGATACTTTTCGACGTTCCGGGGTATTTCACCTCCGCCAACACGTCACGTATCTCTTTTACAAGTTCTTGCATAATATCCAGTATGTTATTGTAAGATTTTAAATTTGCATGTTCATTTTCGCGCTTTCCACGATTTCACGTGCCCGATGATTGTAACAAGCCACGACGACCTGTTCAAAATCGGGATGTGCTATCAGGAAAGTCATTATTTCCCGAAGTGCTATCCGGGCGGCATCCTCCATCGGGTAACCGTAAACACCCGTGCTAATCAAGGGGAATGCTATCGTTTTCAACCCGTTCTTCGCCGCCAACTCAAGACTGTTGCGATAACAAGCAGCCAGAAGTTGCGGTTCCCCGTGTTGCCCGTCCGAATAAACCGGTCCCACGGTATGAATCACGTGCCGGGCTTTCAAATTATACCCTTTCGTGATTTTCGCCTCCCCGGTCTTGCACCCGCCTAAAGTCCGGCATTCAGCCAGCAACTCTTTTCCCGCCGCCCGATGAATGGCTCCATCGACACCTCCACCGCCTAACAACGAAGAATTGGCAGCGTTCACGATAGCGTCCGTGTCTAACACGGTAATATCCGCTTCTATAATTTTCAATCTCTCCATAGGATTATATTTTATCAGGAATCAACGTTTGTACCCGTTTCAAATCGAACGCGGCGAAACGCTTGTCCGGTTGTTCAAAACCACTTAATTGCAAATAAACTTTCACTTTCAATTGTTGCAGCGCTTTCCGGAACATATCCTCGTGGTCAAAAGCCAAAGAAGGCATCTCGAGGATATCATACCAGCGGGCATCCGCCGCGTCATCCTGTCCCAAAACTTTCATACCGCGGGGATCCACCAAAGCGTAAAAAGCGACCGTGATCGTTCTTCCCCGGGGATCCCTGTCTATCGCCGAAAAAGCATGGAACTGTTCCGCGAAAACATCTTTCATCCCGGTTTCCTCTTCCAGTTCGCGGGCAGCACACTCTTCAACCGTTTCGTCCATGTTCAGGAAGCCTCCCGGGAAAGCCCACCTTCCCTTGAACGGTTCGCCTCCCCGTTCGATAAGCAACACCTGCAACTTTTGCCCGTCAAAACCGAAAATAACGCAATCGGTGGTCACCGCCGGACGAGGATATTGATAACAATATTTTTCTTCCATAATCAAATTCATTTATACCCGTGTATTATACTCCCTCAACCGCCCGCGAAGTTTCATGCAATCGGGACAAACTTTCTTCATTAACGCCCAAAAGTCGGCGGAATGATTCTTCTCCACCGTGTGGCAAAGCTCGTGCAGGATGACATAATCGATAATCTCGTCGGGTAACTTCATGAGTTTCACGTTCAGACTGATGTTATCCTCGGCGGAACAGCTTCCCCAGTTCGATATATTGTTCCGGAAAGATAAATCCCTGTACCGGAAACCGAAGCGCTCCGCCAATTCCTTCACCCTACCCGGCAAATATCGTTTGCTTTCCATGCGGTATACCTCCACGAGGAAACTCTCCACGTAAGGGGCTATTTTCGCGTAATCGGTATCGCGGGGAATATACAACCGAATTTCCGTGCCTTCTATCTTATAGCGGGGATGCGGCTCGTCACAAGCGAGTACCTTCAAAACGTGGAATTTAGTCTTCACCTCGGAATCCATTCCCAGTCCCACCCCCGTGTCTTTCTCGTAAGTTTTGATCTTCGCGAGATTGGTCTTGATCCATTCCTGTTGCGAAAAGACAAATTCTTCCACTTTCCGCCCACTCACCCCGTAAGGAACATTCACCCACACGCCTCTGCCCGGTGCCATACGCACCGAGAGGAAACGGATATTCATACCCCGCCTCACTTTCACTTTCGCTATTCCCGGTAAAATAATCTCGTCCTGCATCATTTAAAAAAAGAGGCCGTTTAAAAGCCTCTTTTCAGTCCTTAAAGTCTATAAGGTCTTCCCGATTAGTTAAGCATTCTTCTTGATAAGCTCGCTCAAACGAGTAAATTCGCCATCTATCGTTTTCAACAAATCGATAGAAATCCCTTTATAGTATGCTTTCGCTTCTTTCTTGTCGTTAAAAGACTTACGACCGGAAATCTTGCTTCTCACTTCATTTCTATATTCAACCATGTCCTTCACGATATTGACAACCTCAGGGTCATTCTTCTCCGTGGTAGAATTGTAGTTCATACAATCAGCGATTACCGCGAAAGTCAAGTAATCAACATCTTTCTTCAATCTTCTTATACTTGCCATAACAAATGATATTTAATTTCTACAAAAGTAATAAAGATTATATCCAAATCAAACAAACGGACGACTAAAAATTACGTGGCAAAAGTGTCAAAATGCTTTTGCCACGGTTCATAAGGTTTATAAAGTTCATAAAGTAACGAGTGTCCTTCGGACAATATTTATCGGCAGCTTTGCTGCCGTAGACCAAGCGCCCGCAGGGTCTATAAACCTTATGAACTTTATAAACTTTATGAACCTTATAAACTAACTAAAACCGCCCCGCCTCCAGCAACATATCCAGCACCACCATAGCCGCCATGGATTCGACCACCGGAACCGCACGAGGCACAACGCAAGGATCATGCCGCCCGTGAGCGGAAAACCGGATTTCCTCGCCCGAACGGTTCACGGTTTGCTGTTCCTTCCCGATTGTCGCTACCGGTTTGAAAGCTACCCGGAAATAGACGTCCGCCCCGCTGGTGATACCGCCTAATATTCCCCCGGCATGATTGGTCAGCGGTTTAATCTGCCCGTTCTCGGTCACGAACACGTCATTATGCTCGCTTCCCCGCATCGCGGCGGCATGAAAACCTTCCCCGTACTCGAATCCTTTAGCGGCATTTATTCCCATCATGTAATACCCCAGACGAGCTTGAAAACGATCAAACACGGGTTCACCGACTCCCGCCGGAAGTCCCCGGATCACGCAACTCACCACGCCCCCGACGCTATCCCCGTCCGCCTTCACTTCCCGTATTAAAGTTTCCATCTCCCGGGCAATCCGCTCGTCGGGGCAACGTACCACGCTCTCGTCTATCCGGTTCAGTTCCAATTCCGTGTACGGTTTATTCACTTCCACGCTACCGATTCGAGAGGTGTAAGCCTGAATCGAAATACCGCGAGTCCGCAGTACCTGTTTCGCTATGGCACCAGCCACGACACGAGCCACGTGTTCACGGGCAGAAGAACGTCCTCCTCCCCGGTAATCCCGAATCCCGTATTTTGCCTCCACGGTATAGTCCGCGTGAGAAGGGCGATACACCTCTTTCAGCGCCTCGTAATCCCGGCTTCTTTGGTCTTGATTGCGCACGATAAACCCTATCGGCATCCCCGTGCTCTTGCCCTCGAATATGCCGGAGAGAAACTCTACACGGTCCTGCTCCGCCCGTGCCGTTGTCAAATCCGATTGTCCGGGTCTGCGCCTGTCCAGTTCTCGCTGCACTTCCTCCGGCGACAGGATATACCCTGCCGGACAACCGTCAACGATACCTCCCATCGCCTCCCCGTGCGATTCCCCGAATGATGTCAGCGTGTATAACTTCCCGATCGTGTTCATTGAATGCAATTGAAAATTGAAAATTGAAAATTGAAAATGAACGAATCACTGTCAATAATACAATCTCCAAGGGTTAATAAGGGAATCAAATGTATGAAAAAAAATGGAAAATCAAGATCACGTGAATCTTAATTTTCCATTTTCAATTTTCCATTTTCAATTGTATCAGTGGCAGCAACCGTCACTGCAACCTGAACCGCATCCGCCGTCGTCAGAGCCACAACCGTGACACCCGCCGCATTTGTGTGAATGCAAGGCTTCCAGTTCCTCGTCGGTCGCATCTCTTACCGCTAATACTTTACCCTTGAAATATAAATCTTTACCTGCCATCGGGTGGTTGAAGTCCATTTTCACGAAATCATCGCCCACCTCGGCAATCGTACCGTTCAAGTGACGTCCCAGACTATCCTGCATCGGTAACGTGTTACCGGGTTGCAATTCGTCAGCCTCTACCTCGGCAAATATATCTTTAGGCAATTCTACAATCATGTCCTCGTTTACCTCCCCGTACCCGTTAGCCGCCGGAATCTTGAAATCAAAAGAATTTCCGGTATTCAAGTTCAACAGGTTCATCTCGAAATATTCGAGAGTCTGTCCTTGTCCGCAAATAAATTCCAACGGAGTACTTGCATCCGCGATCTCGATTGGTTCTGCATCCGCTGCCGTTCTCAACTCATAGCTCACGGTCACATGCTTATTTTTTGTTATCATTTCTCAGTTATTTAATTATTCAAGTTGCAAAGATACAATTAAAAGCCGAAAGCGGAAAGTTAAAAAACAGGTAAAAAAATATCGGGATGTCAAGACACCCCGATATTTTTGCCCGTTTTTACCCGATACCCTACTAATCCACTATTACAACTCGGTTCATTGCTTTGTCCGAGAAATCGCTGACTCCGCCTTTGCCGACAACCTGAAGTTGGTTTGCATTCACTCCAAATTTCTTGACGAGAATATCGGCAACGTTACGAGCCCGTTTTTCACTCAATGCCTGATTGAATGCAGCCGAACCCGTGGCTTTATCCGCGTAACCAAATACTTTGTATTTCTTGTCCGGAGATTTCTTGATGATCTCGGCGTAAGATTTCAAATTCTCCATTTGACGTTTGTCGATATTTGCTTTATTGATAGCAAAGAATACATACAAAGCGGGGGCTTCCACCTCTTGTTTTACCACGGGGGTCTGTTCTTTCCGGCGAGCTTGTGCCAATTCATCCTCCAATTGTCCTATTCTACTGATAGCATCAGCCAAACGAGATTCAGCCGCAGTCAACATCGCGGGAGAAACACCCGTGTTAACGATTTCCTTTCTTTCTTTTCTGAAGAAACGATCCTTGAATTTATAAGTAAACCCGACGGTCACACTCACGAATCCCTCAGCCCGATGATTATCCACCTGACCATCAAACTCCTGCGGCACCAGATGCCCGTTGATATCCAAGTTAAAATCGAAAGCATCCGAAATACGGAATTTATTATTAATGCCACTCACGAACATAAATTTGGTACTACCGCCTCCCGTGTAAGCGTGCGCCATACCAAAACCGGCCAAAAATACAGTTTCATAAAAACGATCCGTACGATAACCGCCTATCCAGTTGGCTAAATTCACCATACCGTCAACATGTATGTTAAATTGATCCCATTCCTGTTTG
The DNA here is from genome assembly GCF_959596855.1 of uncultured Butyricimonas sp. Taxonomy (NCBI): domain Bacteria; kingdom Pseudomonadati; phylum Bacteroidota; class Bacteroidia; order Bacteroidales; family Odoribacteraceae; genus Butyricimonas; species uncultured Butyricimonas sp. Next base: position 14,340 of record NZ_CAUFYA010000028.1, on the reverse strand, counting down.
TACAACCCGCGATTATCCGGCGCACCTTTGGCATAAATATTATTGGGATCATCCGTTAATCCCTTTAAAGTAAATCCCCCGGCTTGCAATCTCACACCGAAAGTTGGCATGAACCATTTCCCCACGGCTATATTAAACGCCGGAGTGATACGTCTTCCAAAACGGCTATGGTGATCACGTTCCCCAAAGTAAACCTGTCCCCCGGCACCTGCCGAAATAAACCAATTATCCCAGAAGCGATTAGTAACGAATCCTCGCCATGAACCGGCTTCTTCTTCTACTATAACAGTCTCTTTCACTTGTTGTGCTGAAGCGATTAAAGGCAAAACCACTACCAGCAGCATAAAAAATGTCTTTTTCATACTCTCTACATTATTTATAATTTTGTCGATTATTTGCTAATATATAGCTTGTTTATCATACCTCAAAATACGGTAACTCCTGTAAAAACGTTACACAAAACACAAATAAAAATTGTGTTAAAGTATATTTTAACATATTCATGCCCTTTACCTCCTAAAGCCAAAAACAAAAATAAACAATCCAACAACTTATTAATCATATAATAACACATGATATTCCCACACGAATCCTGAAAACTTCACGAGTCACACGATCTTCATTTTTTTTCTACTCACCATTGCAGAATCAAAAACATGCATTATATTTGCAACCGCAAAAGAAAATAACAGAGGTTGTTTTCACGCATTCAAAATTAGGTCTGGTAGTTCAGCTGGTTAGAATACATGCCTGTCACGCATGGGGTCGCGGGTTCGAGTCCCGTCCAGACCGCAAAAAAACTTCGGAAATTAATTCCGAAGTTTTTTTATGCCTTTTCACGAAAGTAACTGATTCATCGACTCGCTCATACTGGGGTGAGTGTAAATGAAATCCCGCAAAAACGTGTAATCCAAATCCGCTTTCATCGCCAAAGCGACCAGATTAATCACTTCGCTTGCTTCCGGACCGAATAAAGTACACCCAAGAATTTTATTGGTTTTCTTGTCAATAATGACTTTGAATAAACCGTTGGTTTCTCCTAATATTTTCACTCTCGGGATAGCTGCCACGGGTAATTTCTTAATGATAATGTCAAGGTTTTGTTTACGGGCATCGTCTTCATTTATCCCGATACGAGCCAAGGGCGGATCAATGAACACGGAATAGCTCACTGGCAAACGGTCATTTTGGTCACGCTCCTTGTTACCGAATAGATCCTCTCGGATAATTCGATAGTCATCCAATGATATGTACGTGAATTGTAATCCGCCTTTCACGTCACCAATGGCACGGATAGCAGGTTGTGTAGTCCGTAAATGTTCATCTACAATAATAGCGCCCCGATCATCAATCTTTACCCCGGCTGCCTCTAAATTAAGCCCTGTCGTGTAAGGTCTGCGCCCCGTGGCCAATAATACCGCATCAGCCTCCAGACTAAACGCCACATTCGCTCGCGTATCCATGAATTTAACCGATGCTTTATTCCCCGTGTTCACGATAGACTGCACCTTCGCACCCACGCGGAATACAATCCCTTTCTTCTCCAAGGCTTTTTTCACTTCTTCCGCGATATCCCTGTCTTCACGAGGTATAAGTTCGGGAAAGCCTTCCAGCACAGTTACCCGTGAACCGAAGGACGCGTAGATCGATGCAAATTCCAACCCGACGTACCCGCCACCGACGATAACCAACTCGCGGGGGAGCCCGGTAACTTCCATTATCGAGGTACTGGTATACACGAACGGGTTGTTCTCGATTCCTTCTATCGCCGGAATAACTGTTTCCGCCCCGGTATTGATAAATATATGCTTTGATTTCAATTCCATTCTTTCATTTTTCATCTGCACGGCAACAACCTCGGGTGATACAAATGATCCCGTTCCGGTATACACGGTGATATTCGGATCATCCGCCAAGTTATGGAAATTTTTATTTCTAAGAGTACCGGTAACATCTTCCTTTATCGCGATTGCTTGTCGATAAAATTCTGCTTTTTCCTCGAAAGACGAGTCCTTTAACCGGGTAGCGAATTTCGCTTGATATACTAATGCCTTCGTGGGAATGCATCCGATATTGATACATGTACCTCCATACATTTTATCCGAACGTTCGATCATGGCAACAGTCCATCCTCGTTTTGCCAGATCAGCGGCAAGCGTCTTTCCGCCTTTGCCGAAGCCGATAATAATCGCATCAAATTCTTTCATAACCTTCTATTTTAATTGATTCAAAACTCTTTTCGCGCTATCAGAGAGCACGACAAGCGCTCCCGCCAAAATAGCCGTATCTTTTATAACCAGTCGTCCCGCCCCCGTCAACAACGGGAAACCGTGTTCACCGCTTCCCAAATCGGGAACCCATACTTCGGGAGTAGTCACGAGAAACGAGAGAGTACCTAACGTCATGATAATAGCCAGCACGGCACCTATCAAACCAATCTTGGAAGAGAAAATACCCAAGAAGGTCAAGATGCCGATAGCCATAATCAAAATTCCCAACCCGCGAGAAAAACCGTACGTGTTGTTTGCCACGTGCCATTGATGTTTTACCTCGTTGTACTCTCCCTCTTTCAACTTATAATCTTTATATTCCGGGGTGCTCTTCGTGTAAAAGAAACTCATAAAAGGACTATTAGCCACGAAAGGCACTATTCCCTCCGCCTCATAATTCCAGAATTTCAGTCCGCCAATCCACATGAAAATCACAAGAATAGCTACCCGTATCAGGTTAATACCTAATTTCTGACTTGAAGCAGCAACACGCGAAAACGTAACAAACAAAGAAGATAATTTCGCCATCATTTTAATCTAAATTTAAGGGTTATACGTATGACACAAAATTCGTTCGTTTTTCCCTTTCAAAAAATGGCGATTTTTCCGTATTAGTTGGCGATTATTCCTGTTTTTTCCTTTTCCGGTACTCGGATATGCTTTCTTGAGTCATTTTCTTGAAAAAGCGACTGAAAGCAGCCAAATCTTCAAATCCCAGAATATTACCGATCTCTTTCGCGCTTTTACTCGTGTAGAGCAATAGCCGTTTTGCCTCCGCCTCCACACGTTCATGGATTACCCGCAAAGGAGGCGGGAACCCGTATTCCGAAAACAAATTGGACAATGTCTTCGGGGTTCGGCACAGCATATCGGCATAATCCTGTACTTGCTTTTTCTCTTTAAAGTGTTTATCCACCAACACGTAATACTGTCGCACGATATCGAATCTCTTTTCCTTTTTCCGATCCACGAAAAACTTCTCTCTGGCGATACGCGTACAAGTGATAATGAAACGTTTCAATATAATCCGTAACATCTCCTCCTGTAAGTCATCCTGCACGCCACATTCATTCATGAATATACCCGAAATATCCTTCAGCATGATAACTTGCTTCGGTGTCAACTTCAATTTCAAGACATTGGAAGAACCGTTAAACAAGAACCCGTTACACGACACTTCACTATCATGCCCGAATATGCAATAAAAATTGCTGTTAAAGAGTAAACTCAAGTATTCCCCGTCCACCTCCTTCACCTCGATATGATGCAAAGGCGTCAGCGATATGAGTTCATTCTCGTCGATTCGCACCGCAACATGATCTATTTCTATCACCAACGACCCTTTCTGCACCCATATCAACTTGTACAGGCTCTTGTTTCGCTTTAAAGATTCATTCTCGTGAAAATTGGAAGTCATAGCGACATTCCCGTTCAATCGTGTATTAAGACAATATTCCATCCCGATCCTATTTTGAAACAAAAATACAGAATAAAATCATTTATTTGTACATACCCCACCACATTCCGGGGAAATCAACCGGAGAAAAAGCGTAAATCAAGGATTACCACGCGATACTAGATACAACCGACACGAATACTCCCACGAGAATTACATGGATATGAACTACATTTTCAAGGAAAAGAAAGAAAGCAGTTGGCGAGGTGTATGTCTATGGAATAAAATGTGTGCACTGATAAACGCAACCAACCGCTTTCAAAACACTCAAAAAAGGCTATTACAGCCGTTTTATAAAAAAATACTACGATTATTCTTATTATCAAAATAATTGCAAATTGAAAATGGCAAAAGTATCATTTACCCAAAATATCCAAAAGAGCGCTCCTTATTTCCGGTAGTTGATTTGCACCGCTGGCACGCGAAATAATTCGATTATGTTCGTCCACCAATACCATGTAAGGAACACCCCAAAAAGCATAGGCTTTCATGAGAGGAATATCCATCGTTTCATTACCTTTAAAATCACATCCATGTACCCATGGCATGGCTTCTTCTTCAAGGGCTTTCAGCCAATAATCTCTCTTTTTATCCATAGATATACTCACTATCTCTAATCCTTTATCATGAAACTCCTTGTAAATTTCCTTTAACTCCGGAACCATAGCCCGACAAGGACTACACCATGATGCCCAGAAGTCAATCAATTTGACTTTAGCTTTTACCGAATAAAAATTAAACTTCTCTCCCTTCGGGTCAAATACAGTGAAATCCGGCGCTTTCTTCCCGATTCCCGCTTTTTCCTGTTTGGCAATCCAATCGGATATATTTCTACCGGCAAAACTCTTTTGCAATTCCGGGCTGAATTTACTGTATTCATCTTTCAATTCTTCCAACTCCTTTTTTTGTGCTCCCGCTGCCAAGAAATCAAGTGCCAGATAACTATCCGCGTGCTTTTTCATAAAAGTTTCCCGGTCTGATCTTATTTTCTGGTTTATAGAATCAAATTTTAACGACAACTCCTGAAAACGAGCATCTCCCGGTTTCAATGATACAAATTCATCCCGATATTTTTCTGTTTGTTCACGACCTTTTATCTCTATATCCCGATACTCGTTGGATAGTCTTTGCGCTTCACCACCACCTTTTATAGCACTGAAATATATATAATCAGGATCGATCTCAATTTGATAATCTTCATTCTCCAAATAAACGGGAACACCTCCCATTGACTGATTGGATAAAAACAACAAGGCAGGTAAAATCTCGTGAACCTTTCCCTTGAACTCGAAAACCCCATCCGTAACTTCTGCCCGACCAATCGTATCCGCAACATAATTCGAAAAAGTGATCAAATAAGCTGTCGCTTTCTTCGTCCCGGAAGCTTTACCTGTTATTTTATATCCATCCGTTGTAGCTTTCGCAACAAAACATATTCCGATAAATGTTATCATTACCAATAATTTTCTCATAATTTCTATTGTTTCAAATTCAAATATTCAGGGAGCATTTCTTTCAACTGTTCACTACTAATATTTCGGGCAAGGACTTTATTATTTTCGTCCAAGAGTAGATTCGACGGCAACGTCCAAATCCCGTAAATCTCGTTCAACGGGGACTTCGAACCTTTCAAATCAGACACCTGCACCCAAGGTGCTCCATCCTCCTTTATAGCTTTCACCCATGCTTCCCTGTCTTTATCAAGGGAAAGAGCCAGAATTTCAAATCCTTGCAACTTGTATTCGTTATAAATCGAAATAAATTTTCGAATCTCTTCCCGACATTTTCCACAGTTAGATGACCAGAAATCCAACAATTTCACTTTTCCCTTTGTCCCATATAGTGACACGTCATCCCCATCCGGCGTCTTCGCCGTAAAATCAGGTGCAGTCGCACCTATAGCAATTTTGGCTAAACGTGGTAATAGTGAACTGATATATTGTCCCGGTTCCGTCTTTTTCAATTCCTCGCTACATAAATCAAAATCTTTCTTTACGCTCGCAACATCCATCCCCAAGGCTCTCGTCGCCAATTTGAACAACGCGAAAAAAGAATTACCATGCTGTTTCAAATAAGCGACCTGTTCTTTTTCAAACGCATCCCGCATCTTGCCCATTCTCTCTTCAAATTCACGCTTTTTCTCTTCATTATTCTCTTGAAGTGCTTTGATCATGTCTGGAGAGAATTTATGATATTCTTCTGTCATTCGGGTACTTATATCTACGTATCCTTGGTATATTTTCTGTTCTTGTCCGCCCCCGGTAACAACCGGCACTTCTCTCGATGCCATATGAATATCATACTTGGCATCATTTTCAAGAAAAACGATAGCCCCCATCATTCCCTCCATAACCACGTATCCGGCTGTCGGTTCTTGTACTTTTCCCTTTATCACAAATTTTCCGTCCTTTACCGTTCCTATCGCCAAAGTATCCCAATTCTCTTTCGTGAATTTTTGTTTCAGTATAAACACTTTCCCGACCTCGATTCCCTCTACCGTACCGTTAATCGTGTATCCTCCAGAGGCTCTGCATCCATGCAAAATCCCTCCGATAAGAATTATTAAAAATAAAATTCGTCGCATACCTGTTTTGTTTATTTATTAAATTTACATGAGGCTGTCAGATTCACTTCCGACAGCCCCATTCTTCTTAACACTATTCGCCGTCTAAAATATCCGCGTACTTGGGCAAATCAACATTATAAGTGTCTTTCATGTATTTTACAACCAAATCATATTTATCATTGATAATTTGATTACCTGCTTGTTCAAGGGGATCTTCCGCATCAAGGGGAAAATCTTCACGTATCTGTGTTTCCGGGTAAGTCATAGCCAAACGAACCATATTCATGAAATCCAGTAAAACTCTTTCTTTAACAGTTTCCGCAACAGGTCCGGGATTGCGATCGTCCTCGAAAGATCCATAGGGAGTTTCTATTATTTTCACGATCCATGGCATCCACGTGGGAGCCCCATACGTCTTTGACCAACCAACAACAGTCACCGGTTTAAAATCTTCTCCTATTTCCGGGGCAAACCCTCGTCTTTGAAAAGCATTCTCCGGATCTTTTTCATTCGGGTGCACCATAACATCCTCCGTGTAGTAAGAGTCAGGAGCCCACGGATTATCTATTTTAAATTGCTCCAAAGAGTAATAGCGAATACCGATTCTCGATTCATAGTCAGACATTACAGCAAATTCATCCGGTATTTCATACTCACCGCTCGAAAAACGTACTTTCAAACCCGGGTAACTAAAAGAACAAGCCACATTATGAATAATCTCGGAAGTTAAGCCCGCCTCCAATTCCTCGCCGGTAAAACTGAGGCTCCAATAATCTAACCCGTCTTTTTTAAACTGGATATGCTTTTTCCCGTATGTTTGCGATCGCGGATTACCATCGTTTAAATCATTTACCAGATATAAATAAAAAGGCAATTGTTTTCTATCCGAATCTTTATTTTTATCCAAACTTCCCAACAACCACGTTTTTACAAGTTCCAGATAAACCTGAACATCTTCATCACTCGGCGTCTTGCAAACATAGATCGGATCATAATAAATAGGACTTGTCCACATCTTGTTCAGATGAGTACTATCAACATCCTTGTATATAATATACATACCCCAATCCTTGGCTATTTGCTCGATTTCTTTATCCCACGGGTTATCTCCCTGTGGAAAATCGAACTGTTGTAAATCAAACTTCTCCACGAATCCGATGTTGTCATCATCTCCGCACGATGCCAATCCCAGTAGAGATAGCAATAATATCCAATATATTTGCGTTTTCAACATAACAATACAATTTAAATTACACTATTTTCTAGGTTCATTCTGTACCATAGCGGGATTATGTTCAAATGCCTCTTCAGGTATCTGTAAAGTAAAACCGGGATCATTCTTCTCTAACACGTACTCCGTCGAATTTCCCGTTTTATCGTACCAAACGTGTTTCAATTCATTCATCCCGTAACGCCGTAAATCAAACCAACGATGATTCTCGAAACACAACTCACGGCGACGCTCATCCCGAACAAAAGAGATTAATTTATCCGGATCGGTTATCGAACAATCCCGAAAAGCACCTGCAACAATCCTCTTCAATCTTAATTGATCCACAAGCTCCCCGGCTCTCGTTAAATATTCCCCTTTTCCGGTTTCTTTATACAAACATGCCGCTGCTTCCGCCGCATTCAAATACGCCTCTGTCACTTTAAAGGCAATCCCCCAGTTCCCGGCACTCCATCCCCAACTCATCCCATAATTTGATCCGACCTCATATTTACTTATCGGTCTATAATAGTGAGGAGTTTCCTCTCGTCCCACTTGCTCCCATATTAAATAATGCTTTTTTCGCAAATCTATCGATTCATATGCATTAACCAGACTATCGGATACAACAGAAAGATTATAAGTGTAGTAAGTCGGTCTGCCGGATTCGCTATATTCCGTGTACTGAACCGTTGTCATAGGCAATGCCAACACATCACCCTGATTACCAAACAAAAACATCACCTCCGGATTTTCCCAAGTATAATAATTCATATAGGACGGATCGTTATACCGTTCGGGCAATGGCAAAGAGTTTAAATCCATTATCTCGTAATTATAGTCTTTAATCACCTTCTCCCCGTAAGCTAATGCCTGTTCCCAATTCTCCATGTATAAATACACACGGGACAAAATCAACTGTATACAAGGCAGATTAATTCTATTATTATGAAGGTTCTGTTCATCCTCCGGCAGGGTTTTGTATAAACGTTCTGCTTCCTGCAAGTCTTTCACTATTCGCGTGTACACTTCCTCCACCGTATTCCGGGGCATCCCTCCCGTTGACAATTTCGAGTTCAATTTCAAAGGCACTCCCAAGGCATTTTTGTTAAAAGAGTAAGGTTGACCGTACAAGTTCACCAGATGAAAATAAAAATACCCCCGGAATGCTAACGCTTGTCCCATCACTCTATTTTTTTCAATCTCCGTTCCTTGCACATCATCAATATAATCCAACACGGAATTACATCCCACGATTTTTTTATAGACTTCCCCGTAAATATTATAATTACTAAAGTTATCCTTCATATCTTTTGCCCACGTGTAAGTCAAGCGTATATTGTTCAATCCCGCTTCCTCATTGTTCGCGTTCCACTCTTTCCGAATGGCAACATCATCATCAAACAATCCTAATACACTATAAAATGCCCCATCTCCTATCCCGGGTCCCATGTAAACTTCTCCCAACAGTAATTCGTCCAAAGACTTCACCAGTTTAGGTACATATTCCGTTTGTGATTTCGGCTCAAGAAAATCATGACAAGAAGTCAAAACCGACACAATAAGCCAAAAACCATATTTCAATATTCTATTCATAAGATTTCATTTTTAAAAACCGATATTTACACCAAAAGAATAAGTTTTAGGCTGAACACTATCACCTAATTCCGGATCAAACCCGTCAAACTTTTTATCAGCGATAACAAATACATTATTTATGATCGTGTTCAGTGACAAACTCTTTATACCTACCTTTGCGCACCACACGGAGTTGACATTCCACGTTAAAGACATCTGTTGACAACGCAAAAAAGAGGCACTTACCCCCCTCAAATCCGACCTACCCCACATTTCATAATAATTATGAGATATCCCATCCTGAAGATTTATATAATTAGCAATCCGTCCCGAGTAAACACCGGGTATATCCGTGTATTTCTCATCTCCGGACTTTTTCCAACGTTTGATTAAGTCTTTACTCAAATTCACGTCCGAAAGAGGTATATTACCATTGGACGGATATGGATTGGGCAATCTTTTCTTCGCTCCCAATAACAAGGAGAAATTTGCCCCGAATGTCAAACCTTTCCATCTCAATCTGGTCGTTAAACCTCCCGTGAAATCCGGCTCTGTCTTTCCCGAATACACGAGTATATCCGTTAATTCTGAGATTTCTCTCAATACAAGGTTTCCGTTTTCCGACCTCACGAAATTACCGTTTTCATCTTCCTCGAAAATCAAATTAAATTCCGGAGAACCATTGTCGGGATTTATTCCCTTGTAACTATAAGACCAGAAACTGGACAGCGCATATCCCTTTTTCAACACCTTATCCGTGGCACCACTCAAATAATCATCCAATCGTATTTCACTTATAGACTGTGTTTTCGCCGTATTCCAGTTTTTTGAAGAATTTAACCCGATCGTCCATCCCCAATCTTTAGAACGAATAGGAGTTATGCTTAACGTGTACTCCACCCCGGAATTTGTGATCCGTCCACCGTTAATTTCCATTCCATCACGTCCGTATTCCAGAGCGATAGCTTGATTCACTATATTATTGGACGACTTCGTGTAATATTCCAGATTCATGGTAATCCATTGCAACAACTGAATATCCACGCCAAAATTCCATGATTTCGTGCGCTCCCAACTCAAATCCGGATTCGGTAAACGGGATATCTTGGACATGTATTCGCCATAATATTGCTTTATCATATCTCTTCTTAAAATAAGTTCCGGACTAATGGAATTCACTGCGTTTCCTTGAATCCCGTAAGAGGCTCGCAAATTAAATTGATTCAATATACTTGAAAAATTCTGCAACCAAGGCTCTTGGGCAATATTCCATGAAAGACCGAATGAATAAGTCGGATCAAAACGTTTGTTCTGGTCTTGCCCGAAACGGTCAGAAGCGTCATTACGCATACTGGCATTCAAAACGTACCGATTCTTATAAGAATAAGCCAAAGTAGCGAATATCGAAAACTGATTGGAAACCACAGAATTACGCGCCCAACCTTGTCCGTTAAAAAGCTTGTCCAAAATACCCCAATTATAAACGGCTCCACCTTGTCCGAGAGGCACAATATCCTTAATTGGTGTCGGTTGCACAACTTGCTCTCCTCTCTCCGCGACATAACCAAATATCGTTTGCGACCGTTCTTGAGTTCGAGTTGATATCACCTCCGTACCCAATAATACGTTTATCCGGTGATCTTCCTGTATTGTTTTCGAGAAAGATACCTTATTTTGAATATTCCAACTAAATATATCACTTACTCCATTCAACAATTCCCCGCCAAATGGTAACATCGCCGCTTTATACTTATCCGAACCGTACATTTCAGATTCATAATCATAGCCTCGATAGTTCTTTGCGACATAATACGTTTGCTCTCCGGCATAAGACTCTCTGGTTCCGGTACTATTACTCACCCCCCCGACAAATTCATATTTTAACCACGGTAACACTTCCCACGAGAAATTTAAAGAACCGTCTAAACGGGATGTCTTATTTCTTGAATAACTATGATCTATTTCATTCAAAATATTATAGCCTAAATAGTGTTCGTCCGAGTTATATCGATATCCTCCGCGTTTCTGCTGGTAGTAACGATCACCATTATCATCATAAGCCAATACCGAACGACTTGTTTCCGTCGCGTATTTCATCGGGCTTACTTCCGCCGCGTACCCCCACGTTTTATTAATTGAACCTATCAAATTCACATCCACGTGAACTTTAGGATGTAATTGTGCCCCGACATTCACTCTCCCGCTTAAATTCTTTGCATCATTATTCAATTCTATTCCGGCTTGATCGCTGTATCCCAAGGAAGCGTTATAAGTAACTTTCGTACTTCCACCCGAAATACTCAAATTATGATTGTGACTGAAAGAATTTCGAGTCAACAATTCAAACCAATTTGTATTCGTTTTCTCTAATTTTAATATTGCTTCTTCGGCTTCATCTTTAGTTATTCTTCTGTCATAGAACAAACGCATAATTCCCTCGTAGGTAGCCATAGAACCAATAGGTGTCGATGAGTAAATCGCACCCTCGTCAAACGCTTCCCGGCTAAACTGGATTCGTTCCTTGGAATTCATCAAATTGAACAAACCGTAATTCGGACGGGCTCTAAAAGAAAAAGTACCACTATAATTCACGGTCATACGGTCTTGTTGCCCCCGTTTCGTCGTTATCACGATAACCCCGTTTGCCGCCTTTGAACCATAAATCGCTGTTGCAGAAGCATCCTTCAACACCGTGATCGTTTCAATATCCGCCGGATTCAACCATGATATTTGATTCCCCAGAATATTTTTCAAATCATCCACCATCACGTCACTCCGGTCTATGGGAAGCGGGTCCGGCTGAATAATCCCATCGACTACCCACAACGGGTCTTGATTACCTAAAATAGTTGAAGTTCCCCGAACCCGAATCTTCGGACTCGTCCCCACGCGGGAACTCGTGTTCATCACCATCATTCCGGCAACACGCCCCTGCAACATCTGATCGATTGAAGTATAGGCTGGCATCATGATATCCGAAGCCTTTATTGTAGTGACAGAACCCACGACATCACTTTTCCGCATCGTCTGATACCCGGTCACGACCACCTCTTCCATTTGCGCCACGTCTTCCTCCATGACCACGTTTATAATATTTTTCCCCTTACAAGGAACTTCTTGTGTTTTCATTCCCACGAAAGAAAACACCAACACGGCATCATCACGCTTCGGGATATAAAAAAAGTAATACCCTCTTTGGTCAGTCGTGATTCCCATGGTCGTTCCTTTCAACATAACCGTTACTCCCGGCAGTGCAATGCTATCCTTACCGATCACCCTTCCCCGAATTTGCTGCATATCCTCCGGCCCCCGAATTTCACGCGTACGACTGATAATAATATGTTTGTCCCGAATCTCGTATTTCAAATCGGTTCCCTTCAAACAATAATCCAGAATTTCCTGAATCGTGGCATTTTCAAATTTATAATCTTTCAACCCGATCCGTTGAAGTTCTTGGGTATTGTACACGAAAGAATAATCACTATTCTTCTCGATGTGAAGGTAAACCGTACTCACCGGCACATGTTTAAATTCAAACGTGAACCTTTTTTCTTGCGAGAATCCTCGCGAAGGCATACATAATAAAGTCATCAGCAACAAGACATTCAAGAGCCTCATCAGATGTTTCAATTTTTCTCGCGGGCATTTACCCGCATTCTCCGTTTTTTTCATAAATTTGCGTATTAATTGTACGTTAATTAATAATTACTTACGGGGAATTTGGGTGGTGCCTGTTCCCCGAAGTTTTTCTTACCAAGCGCTTCTTACCGTAATAGCTCTTCCCTTTTGGGTAAATTGTATATTACCTGTCCGGGATAAAATATCCAGAATAACGCTTATATCATCATATTTTTTCAGTCTTGCAGTTAGTCTTTCATTACCGGCATCCGGGTTGAGGAAGAAACAATCGAAATCATACCATTTAGACAACTCGCTCATAATTTCGCTCAATGTCGCCTCGTTAAATATAAAATACCCGTCTTTCCATGAAGTAAAATAAATAGTTTCCACGTCCAATACCCGAGAATCCTCCTTGCCGATATTCACTTGTTGCCCCGGACGTATCAGATAAGCATTGCCCCGCTGATCTTCGACAGAAACGCTCCCTTGCACCAAAGTAGTCAGATTTGCCTCACCCGCGTAATCCCTTACGCAGAACTCCGTCCCCAAAACAGTCACAGCAGAGCGGGAAGTCTCCACGACAAAAGGCACATCCTCGTCACGAGTCACGTCAAAATAAGCCTCTCCCGTTAACTCCACTCTTCGCTCTTTTCCAATGAATTTCACGGGATAACGTAATTTTGTCCCGGCATTTAACCACACTTTTGTCCCGTCGGACAACACCAATTGAAATTCCGCCCCCCGCGGTGTTTCCATTATATTGTATTCAACCTCCGCGGGTGCAATGGAATCCGCCATCTCGTAAAAGACTTCCCCGTTTTCCTGTATCCGGATATTCATTGCTTTTCCCCTCAACAATGTATCCTGACTTTCCAAAGCCACTTTTTCACCCGTACCCAAAGTTAAAAATGCCCGACTCTTCCCCACGGATATAGATTGTTGCCGAGTGACAATACCCTGTTTCTCCGGTATTCCTACCCAATATGCCATAATGCCACCGATAGCAACAACCACTGCAACAGAAGCCGCTACAGCAACATATCGCCAATAGCCGCGTTTGGATTTTCTTACTCTTGCACGCACCTTTCCAAACGCATCTTCCACTTCCAACATACTCGGACTACTCAGCCTTTGTTCAAATGCCACCTCATCCAATAATGAAATAAACAAGCGTTTATTAGCCTCCGATTCATTTATCCAATCATCTAACACGCTTATCTGTCGAGGAGTCGCCTCATTCTTGATAAAAGCAACTATTATATCTGCAATCTCAAAATTCTTATCCATTTCTTATCTCTCTTTATAATACAAACACATCAAGAGATAAAAAGTGGTAAAAGAAACTCAAAAAATTCATAGATTATAGCGATACATCACTCCAATAGATCGGATTTCTAAAAAAATAAAATAAGCTAGAAACCATACAGATAATATATAAAAACGTTCATTTAATAAAATTCAAAATTAGTGTTTTTTTATTTCTAAACAAGTGTATGAATGTATTTTCGATCTATTTCATAATCAAAGTCTTTCATTTACTTGATATCAAAATTCAACTAATGATTTTCAAGCACGAAAAGAGTATTATTAAATGAACATTTATTCATATTACACTTCAGAGGTGGATTAAACTGATAAT